>CANCPC010000079.1 GCA_947379965.1 Flavobacteriaceae bacterium
ATTCTTCAACATCAATATTTTCTGGTAATCCCCCTAAATTTTGAAGTTTTAAAACTGCCATTTTTTGAGCTATTGTTATTGTTTCTTCAAGGTTTTTATTGGAAAGTTGTGCATATAAAAAGCCTGTCCAAAAAGCATCTCCTGCTCCAGTTGTATCTTTTATGTTTTTAACTAAATTTGCTTGTTGGCGAATAATGCCTGAGTTTTTATCTGATAAAACGACTCCCTCTTTTCCTTTTGTCAAGCAAATTGTTTTAGCACCTAATTGATGAAAATAATCAAATATATAATCCTCGCTTTTCACTTCATCAAATAATCGAAAACAATCATCATCACTTAATTTTATGAGCGGACTTGTTGATAAATATTCTTTTAGAACTTGTTTCGCTTCTTCTCGATTGGGCCATATTTTTTCTGAAAAATTAATATCAATACTTGTTTGTAAACCAAGAGATTTTGCTTTTTTAGCACTTTCTATAATAGTTTCACGAGCCGGATTTTTACTTAGCGCGAAACAAGTTGTGTGAAATATTTTTGCGTTTTGGAGTAATTCTATTGATAATTGAGAGGTGTTTATTTGGCAATCTGCTTGTCTATAAGCAATGAATTCAGGTGTGCTTGTAGATTTTGACACAAAAATAACTGACGTTGGGTAATCTTTTATTCTTTTAATTTGAGAGGTGATAACTTTATTTTTTTCTAATTTTCTGATAATAAAATCACCTAATCCGTCTTGACCACAAGTGGCTACAAGTGCCGATTTTAATCCTAATCTTGCTGCGTTTACAGCCACATTTGTTGGTGAACCACCAAGAAACCTATGGTAATTTTTGGTTTCATCTATAGTAGCATTTATCTCATGTCCGATGAAGTCAATTAGAACTTCGCCTACGCTTAGAATATCAATTGTTTTTTTCAATTTGGATATGTTTTAAAATTTGTATTTTTTTTTTATGTAGCATCGTTTTTTATTGTATTACTATATAAAAAAGGAGCATTATTTGATTTTAATTTTTTTATGAACTTAATAACTTCATTATTCTGTTTCCTCTTTTTTGTTTTTGATTAATAAAGTACAAATAGCACTTACAATTAACAAAAATCCCGCAAAAGTAATTGCTTGGCGTGGATCATTGTTTAAAAAATGTTTGAGTATATAACCGAATGATATCGTTTGAATAAACATTGGTATTACAATCATCATATTGATTATACCCATATATACCCCATAACGCTCTTTCGGTATGTTGTTTACCACCATTAAATAGGGGATACCCATCATACTTGCCCACCCAATCCCAAAACCTGTTATTGCTGGAAATAATAAGTATTTGTTTTCTATATGTGGAAAAATTAAAAATCCGATTGCAGCTAGTAGTAAGCAAGTAAAATGAACATATTTAGCTGAATATTTTTTAGCAAAATAGACAAGTAAAAAGGCACATAAAAAAGTGACTATATTATACCAACCGTTAACTAAACCAGTCCAGCTTACTGCCTCGGAGTACAATTTTATATCCTTTTGAGGTGTAGTATTCCAAACGGAAAGTGCTACACTTTTTGATGAGTTTTGCCAATAACAAAACAAGGCATACCATTGAAATAAATAAACTAAAGCGAGTTGCCACATTACTTTTGGCATATATTTCACGGCTTTAATGATATCAATAAATGGAGTGTAAATATGTAAGGGTTCTTCTTTTATCTTACGTAATTCCTCCTCTGTCGGCTGAATTTCTTTTGTTGTGTAGGAACTCCACCAAACGGAAACTATTGAACAAATTGCACCAAGAAAAAAGGATGCATAAACCCAAGTTGGTAATTTTCCGGTAGTTCCTACAAATAACATTGGGAATATAAACAAGGATATATTAGCCAATGTTTGACCAAAACCGGTAAAAAAACTCTGTGCTTGAAATCCAGTTGGTTGTTGACTTTCATCTAATTTATCTGCTATAAAGGCACGATACGGTTCCATGGCAGTATTATTTCCAGCATCTAAAATCCATAATAAGCCAGCTGCCATCCATAATGAACTACTAAAAGGAAAAATGAATAAGGCAATACTGCAAATTAATGCACCTATCAAAAAAAATGGTTTTCTTCTTCCGCCAAATTTTGGGGACCATGTTTTATCACTTAAAGCTCCAATTATCGGCTGAATTAATAATCCTGTTAGTGGTCCAGCAAGATTTAATAATGGTAATTGATCTGGACTTGCACCTAAAAAATCATAGATTGGGTTAACAGCGCTTTGCTGTAAACCAAAACTGTATTGAATGCCGAAAAATCCAACATTCATATTGATAATTTGCCAAAAGCTTAATTTTAATTTCATTTGTGTTTTTTTTACTTTTTAAATATAATTTAAATAATAAATCTAGGAAAAGTATTAAAATAATAAACGTTTTCGGAGCAACCGAAAACGTTTTCGAATCCTTAAATTGAATTTGAATAATGATTATTTATTTTGAGGCAAACGGAATGATTATTTCTGTTTTCCATTCCAGTTCATTTCCTCCTTCAAAAGGGTTTGCCAAGAAATGTTCTAAAGGTTTGTAATCTAATTTAATATCATGTTTTTTTGCATAATCTATTAATGCAAACCATGCTCTATCCGATGTTCTAAAATTACCATAATAACTGGCTTTTAAACCTTTTTGAGCGGGGATGTTCTTAAATCTAATTTCTTTGTCTGCTATATATTTTGTATTTTTATCAATAGGAAAGCAATAATTATAATCAAGTGTTTCTTTTTCTAAATCCCATTTCTCTATTTGAACATAGGGTCTACCAATAATCTTAATGTGATTACTTTGTAAATAACCGGTTATTATTGCATCATTAAATATCATATTTTGTGCTTTTTCCTGTAGAACAGCTTTCAAATTGATATAGGCAACAAATGTTTCTTCTGATTTTCCTTCACCATCAATAGTAACTTTAAAATTTTCAAGATGACTTTCTAAACCATTTTTAAAATCTGTCAACTTCGATATTTGATTTTTTTTAAAATTAGTGCCGAAAAAAGGAGCAGTAACTCTATTGTAAAGACTATGGTTTAATTCCTTAATTCCAACAATTACTTTGGTTAATGAATCATTTGAAGGTTTCATTTCCCATGTATATTCATATTGGTTTTTGCCACTTAACATTTCATGTTTGATGTAATCGAAATTTCTTTTTTCAAGGATAGAATAATTCTCTGATTTGGTTTTTTGCTGGTTCGATGTCCATTCTTGTATTCCTTGGAACACTGTTCCTGTAGCCGTTTTGACTGTAAAAGTAATTGTATAGTCACTTTTTTTAACGAATAAATACCAAAATAATAAGAATGAAAACGAAATGCTAATTGCAATTAAAATTTTTTTTCTAGATTTCATTTATTTTTTCATTTTTAATTTTTTGTTGATAAAATTTCCAATGTTAGTACCTTGTACCACACCATTTTCTATGGCTGCTCTGTAATGAATGCCTCCATAAAGTCTACTAATTGACGCTTCCGAAGCAGCTTGTTTGAAGGATTTAAAATTTCTTTTTGGCAAGCCAAAATATGTTTCGGAATCATCAACATAACTAAAATTATCTCCAAAAATGGATGTTAAAATTACCGAAGAACAGGAAGAGACAACCGAATGTCCACTTGTATATTCTGGAAAAGGTGGGGTTTGCAATTGAGGTTTCCAGTTTTCATCTATATTTTTATTGATAAAAGTTTCAGGACGTACTGCATTACTTCTATATTTCTCATCCCAGCAGCTTATAAAACTTTCAAATATTCCAATTGATGTTTTAGTATAAGCAAATACAGTAGTTTCAAAATTTGATTTTGATTTTTTTAATGCAATTTTTGTGATGTTTATCCAATGTCCATCAGGTGTATTTTTTTTCTTTGCAAACATCATGTGACCTTGTATAACTGTTGCGTAAGGGTTACAATCCCAAAAAGTGCAAATCTGTGATTCTTCAGGTATAGCATTTGATTTATTTTTCTCTACTTCAGTTAATTTTTTGGATATCAGGTTTCCTATTTCATAACATTCTAATGCTTGTTTGTAATAAATAGAATTTTTATTCGTAGAAAATGGATAAGGTGCGATAGGTTTAAATTGAGAAGCGGAATCCATAACCAAAGTTCTAATTTCTCCCCAATGCGGTTCAACTCCATCCATGTAAGATGGCGGAGTAGGTTGCCATCTTCCAGGATCATTGGTATGTACAGAGAATTTTGGGTAGGTTCGAGTTTGTTTATAATTGTCCTTACTCATCCATTTTTTGATTCTTTCTGCTACTTTTAGACCATATTCTTTCGAAATTTCAAATTCTTTTGAGTTTTCAGATTCCCATTTTTTGTATAAACTGTCTCTGAATTTTTCTATTGAATTTTCAGAAAAAATGAGTTGTTTACTCACTTCAAGATGAGCAATTAGAGCGGCTAGATTTTTATTAACACCACTTTTTGCGTCTAATTTAGGGATAGAATCCAACCCCTTTAATTGACCTTGTAAACTTTCGTATTGACTATTGTTCTGAGCTATAATTTCATAAGCAGCAATATTCGGATAAACATAAATTCTACTCGCAACAGGTGGTGAAAAAATATCGTGAACCATTATTCCAGTTACAGTATCTACTGCGGCACAGTAATCATCAGTTGTAACTTTTATAGGTACTTCTTTTTTACAAGAAACAAACAAAGAACAGATTATAGCTAAAAGATAAATTTTTGATTTCATTTTATTAATTATTGATTTTGAATAGGATCTTTTTTTTATTAATTTTTATCCATTGGTAACTCATAAAGTTCCGCTTTTTTATTATTTATCGTTGCTAATAAATAATTTTTACCTTTGAAATTAATGAAGTTTAAATGTCTAACAGCTTTTTGCGTAAAATCTATTCCTATTTCATTTCCTAAATAAACAGTGTTTGCATTTTTAATTAATGCTCCCGCAAATCCATCAAAACGGCTGTGATATGGCGTAACACCAAAATAATTTCCCGCGGCGAAAACTTCTTCTTTTTCTCCCTCAAATTTTGATTTTACAAAACAGTTAATCGGGGCTACTTGCATTTTATTTGAAAAGGGTAAAAAGACAAATTTACCTTTATCATTCCTTAAATAACCCGATTTTAGATTATGAACTTCAAATAGTTTTGCTTTTTCTAGCATTTTTGTATCAAAAATTTCTTCTAATGTTTTTCCCGCGAACGATTTATAGGTATGGAATTTCTTTTTAAGCATTCCACTAAATTCTTCTGTTAATTCATCTAATCCCATCGTGGTGTAGTATTTACCGCTTTTTTCTATCGCAACAATGGTTTCGAAAGTTCCATTAGCATCAAAATCGTCATAATACATTTTCATAGGGAATTCTTGAGAGGCTTTGAATTTTGAATTCATACCCCAGTTTCCAACAAGATAATCCATATCACCATCACCATCAATATCAAAAGGGATTATAGATTGCCATAAACCATTGTTTTTTTCTGGAAAAATTGTTGTAGTCACATCAGTGAAAACACCTTTATTATTAGCGAAAAAAGTAGGTTTCATCCATTCCCCTATTACTATTAAATCCGTTTTTCCGTCATTGTTGAAATCCGTAAAAACAGCATCCGTAACCATTCCGATTCCTTCAAAAGTTTTAGTCTGAACTATGGTGTAAACCCCTTTATTATTATGTAATAAATAACAGTCGGACTTGTCACCGAATCGATTCGATTTTGAATTATTCCCAATGAACAAGTCTGTATTTCCATCTTTATCATAATCAAAAGCTTTAACTACTGAACCATTTCCGTGCATTTCTGGTAGTTTAGTTTTTGTAAATTGGTTGCCAAAATACAAGCGATTTTCTAAATTTTGTGCATTTTCACCATTTCCAGCTACTACAAAAAGGTCATTTATTTTATCCGAATTAAAATCGCCTATTAAAGCCGAAGTATCTTCGAAAAGATTTTCTTTTTCTAATTCTGGATACGTTTTTTTAGTAAATCCAGTTGCATTTTGAATGTAAATTTCGGAAGGTTTTCCCTTTGTTCCCCCAAAGAAGACATCGTCTTTTCCGTCTCCGTTTAAATCTCCAACAGCTGTTGCAGGTCCACGATCCGAATGCTGATATGGAATTAATTTTTGAACTATAAAATCTATAAAATCATTTTCTTGATGTGCAAAATTGATTCCTAAATTGTTTTCTACTTTCTTAAAAACTGGTTTTTCTGCTGGATGCAATTTTTTGTAATCAAATGCTTTCCTGTTTATATTGGGTTGTATCGTTAGCGTTTGATTATTTTTAACATTTTTCAATGTTTGATAGGTTTTGTCAGGCCAAATAACAAGCAAAGAATCAATTTTTGCTGTTTTTCCATATCCAAAGTGTAGCATTGGTTCCGATGATGATTGAAAACCTCTAGTAGTTTGCAATTCTTTAAATTGCATTTTTCCCTTTACATAAGTGATTACTTTTGTGCCAATTCCGAATGTGTTTTTGCCTCCAAATCTTAATTTTACTTTAAGATAATTAGCCTTTTCATTGGTTGTATTGATTAATAGTGAAGCTATACTATTCAAATTATTGGTAACTAAATCTAGATCTCCATCATTGTCTAAATCGGCATACGCACTACCGTTTGAAATTATAGAATCATTTTCGATCCAAACTGATGATTTGTTATTAAACATTAAATCTTTCGAGCCTTGGAAAATAGAATTAGGAACATTTCCTTTTGGCATTTTTTTTAAGGCTTCTTTGTCTAAAAGTTTGGTTGTACTAATTTTCTTTTTTATTTGATCATTCGAAAAATATTTTACATAATCTAAGTCGTTGGGACGTTTCGGAATTCCATTACTAACAAATATATCTTGTTCTCCATCTTGATCAAAGTCCGCAAATAAAGTACTCCAACTCCAATCCGTTGCAGCAACACCACTTAGCAAAGCAGTTTCGGTAAAGTGATTACCGCCTTGGTTTATTTGTAACATATTTCTAGTATATTGGTAATGATACCCTAGTTTTTCGGTTCGCATTTTCATCATTTGCACATTGTCATCCCCTAAGGATGATTTGATGACTTTTTCGTTTTCTGGAAACATATCTAATGTCATTATATCCGGAAAGCCATCGTGATTGATATCGGCAACATCAATACCCATCGAGTAGCGACTCGTGTGGCCAAAATGTGATTTCAAACTTTCAGTAAATGTCCCATCACCGTTATTCAGATAGTAGTAATCATCTTCGTGAAAGTCATTACACACATAAATATCAGGATGTCCATCGAGATTAAAATCAGAAATTGCTATTCCTAAACCGTAACCATTTGCACCTCCAAAAATCCCCGCTTTTTCACTAATATCTACAAATTTACCATTGTCATTTCTGAATAATTTATCACCACTCTCGTAGCTTCTTTTATTTCTAATATCTGCGTTTCCGAATGATGCTTCTGAATGAACGGCTTCATTTAGCAAGTACATGTCTAAGTCGCCATCTCCATCAAAATCGAAAAAAGCTGCAGAGGTACTATAGTTGTCAATATCTAATCCGTATTCAGCAGAACTTTCTGTAAATGAATTATCCTTATTATTAATAAATAATTCATTATGACCTTCAAACCCGTTAATTCCTACAACGGCGCATACGTAAATATCTAAATATCCATCCCCATTTACATCTGCCATGATAGCGCTAGTTTTCCAATCACTAGTTCCTTCAACACCTGCTTTGACAGAAATATCTTCATATTTATTATTGCCTTTATTTAAGTATAATTTGTTTTTTCCTTGGTTTGAAGTAAAATAAATATCTACTAAACCATCATTGTTAATATCACCCAATGCTACACCACCTCCATTATAATGATAGAGATAATCTAAAATTGAAATATTTTTTGAAGGATCTAATTGGTTGATGAAATTAACCCCACTTTTTTCAGCAGAAAGTTTGTCGAACAATTGTTCTTCCTTTTTCGAACAATTGACAAAAAGCAATAAAAGCAGTATAATTTTATAAAAATTATTCATTTGGTTTAAATATTTTAGGAGTAGTGTCATTTATAACGGCAAGAATAGATATCGCGTTATTTTTATTTTTTATTTTTTGAATGTGTTTTATTTCGCCTTTTAAAAAGAAACCGGATTGTTTATAGGATTCCCAAGTAAAAGTTCCATTTTTATTTCCTAATAAAATACTTCCGTAATTTGAATCGAGTCTACCAAATTGGGGTTTAAAATTATAATCGTTTCCTCCTAAAATTATATCCAAAATTCCATCTTTGTTTATATCGTATGTACAAATGGTATTTACGCTTGAAAATTGTACTTCTTTTGGTAAAGCTTTCACTGCAAATTTTCCATTTCCTTGATTTAAAGCGATAACACTTTCTTGATTATTTACCGTTTTTTGTATAGAATTAGTAGTTACTTCTTCCGAAAATAATTCTTGGAATGATTTTTTTGAATAGTCGGTATAACTCAAATTTTTCTTCTTAATCATTGGAATTTGTTTTGCTAATTCTGATTTTAAGTGAACTGGAATATCTTTTCCATCAATAGTTCTTGTTGTAATTTGTTCGATGGTACCGTTAGCATCAAAATCATTGACAAACATTTTCATCGGATTGGATGGTGTCGCTTTGTATATAGAATTGGTTCCTCGATTACCTAAAATTAAATCTTTTTTACCATCATTGTTCAGATCTACACAACTTACGGTATTCCAATACCCTTTTTGTTCAGTTAAATTTGTTTTAAATTCTGACAAACGATGGCCTGTATTTTTAAATATTTTTGGAGCCATCCAATCCCCCACGATTATCAAGTCTTTCTTGCCATCATTGTCAATATCTTCCCAAACAGCATCGGTAATCATGCCTATTTCATTCAATTTAAATGCTTTTTTATCTGTGATGTTAGAAAAGTTTCCCTTGCCATCATTTTCTAACAATAAGTGTTTCGGATCAATTCCATAAACACCGGGCACGCTGCGGCTTCCTATGAATACATCCATATCGCCATCGCCATCAATATCGCAAGGAATAATAACCGATACATTATTATTTGTAGTAGGTAGTATCGATTTGCTTTTAGAAAAAGTTCCTTTGCCATTATTTAAATACAAACGATTTTTATAATTCGCCTGATCTGCTTTTTCATTTCCGCCAGATCCTACTAATAAATCTTGATAGCCATCGCCGTTTGCATCAAAAAAGCTCGCTGCAGTATCTTCGTAATCGGAATCGATTTCTAAATCTTTTTGAGTGGTAAGTGTAAAGGTGTCATTTCCTTTATTGATGAAAATTTTTCCTGCTTGCCCTTTTGCACCGCCAATAAAAACATCATCATTTCCATCGCCATTAATATCACCAACAGCTAGAGAAGGTCCTTCATGCGAAAGCATTTTCGAAATTAAACCTTCATAATCAAAATCGATATAATCGTTTTCTTTATGTGCTAAAAAGTTAGATTTCTTTTCGGCAAATAAAGGTTTTGGTTGATCTATTTTTTGAATATAATTTATTTTTGCATCGGTAATATTTAGATTAATGGTGCTATTAGAAACTACTTTTTTAATAGTTTGATATTTTCTGTTGGGCCAAATTACTTGCAAAGAATCTATTTTTTTGTTTCCAATTCCAAAAGTTAAAGTATAATCTACTGAAGATTGAAATCCTCTCGAAGGAATTAATTCTTGACGTAAAATTTCTTTTCCCGTAAACAATTTAACAACGCTACCAACACCAAGTTTATTCAAACCTTCTCCTTTTAGTTTTACTTTTACAAAATGATTATTCTTATTTTTCTCTGAATTATTTTTATAAATAAAGGCTTCCATGTTTACATTATTCACAACCAAATCAAGATCACCATCATTATCTAAATCAGCGTAAGCGGCACCATTTGAAAAACTTGGAGTGTCTAAGCCCCACTTTTTTGCTTCATTAGTAAAGGTTAAATCTTTATTATTATGGTAGGCATAATTAGGGATTGGTGTGCTAGGCATTTTATTGATTATGGTTTCCATTTGTTCTTTTTTGCCCGAAAGTGTCATTTTTTGCATTAATTCATTGGCGAAAAAATCAACAAAATCCTGATTGGTTAAATCATGCGAAATTCCGTTTGAAACAAATATATCTTTATATCCGTCATTATCCATATCGAACAACAAGGCACCCCAACTCCAATCAGTTTTAGCAACCCCTGCATAATTAGCTATTTCTGTAAATTGGTTATTACCATTATTAATTTGCAATGTGTTTTGCATGTATTGATAATAGAAGTCTAAATTTAATTTACGGGTAAATAAATCATAATTATCAAAACTAGTAGTTTGTTTTACACGTTCATCACTTTCTGGAAGCATGTCGGTGGTAAAAATATCAGGTAAACCATCATTATTAATATCGGCCATATCAGCACCCATCGAGGATTGGCTTGTGTGTGAAGCCCAACCCTGAACTTGTTCGGAGAATGTTCCGTTTTTATTGTTGATGTATAAATAATCTCTCTCGTAAAAATCATTTGATATATATATATCTGGCCATCCATCGCCATTTACATCTCCAACAGTTACCCCTAATCCAAAGCCAATTAAACTTCCGTAAATACCCGCTTTTTCGCTAACATCTACAAATTTTCCATTATCATTACGGAGTAATCGATCACCTCCACCTTTTAGAACACTTGGTACATCCCAATCTTTATCTCTAAGCTCACGTTTGTTCGAATAGTTTAAACTGCTTACTGGAATAAAACTATTATTCAGTATATAGCAATCTAAATCGTCATCACCGTCATAATCAAAAAAAGAAACATGAGTAGTAATACCGGTTTCGGCAAGATTATATTCCTGAGCTTTTTCGCTAAAAGTTAAATTGCCATTATTGATGTATAGTTTACTTTTTCTTGTTCCTTCCCTTGGATTTCCTGCATTACAAACGTATATATCAAGAAGTCCATCGCCATTGATGTCGACCATAACGGCCCCGGTTGACCATGATTTATTTCCTTGTACACCGGCTTTTTTTGAAATGTCCTCAAATTTTAAATTGCCTTTATTCAAATATAATTTGTTTTCACCCATATTGGATGTAAAAAAAACATCAGCAAGGCCATCATTATTTATATCTCCGATTGAAACCCCACCACCATTATAGAAATTACGGTATTTGAAAATATTCATATCGGGACCATTTTCAACTTTATTGATAAAGTCAATTCCTGTTGAAGAAGCATCTAATTTTGTAAATAAAGTAGCACTATCTTCGGAATTATTTTTTGAACAATTAGAGAAAATGAGGATAAATAAGGAGAATAATAGAATGCGATTAAACATATTAAAATGTTATTTAATTAGATATTTTGAAG
>CANCPC010000080.1 GCA_947379965.1 Flavobacteriaceae bacterium
CTAATTACTGAATTTACAATATATAAAATGTTCAAATACTTCATCTGTTTTTTTACTTTAACTATAAGTTTTACTGCTATTGCCCAAGATAAATTAATAATTAAAGGATCTGTAAATGATCTTATTTCTCACTTGCCTCTAGAATCAGCTACGGTTTATTTTTCAAATGTCAAGGATTCTACCGTCATTGAATATACGACGACTGATAAAAATGGTAATTTTAAAATTGTTATAAGAAAACATGATAAACCCGTATTTCTAAAAGTAAGTTATATGGGATATCAAAATTATGTTGAAAGTCAAAAAGGAATTTTAGATAATAAAGATTTTGGAAAAATATACTTATTATCCAATTTGAATGTATTGAAAGATGTTATTATAAAAAATGATTCTCCTCCAATTACTGTCAAAAAAGACACTCTAGAGTTTAATGCTCAATCCTTTAAAGTGAGACCTGATTCTAATGTAGAAACATTATTAAAACAATTGCCAGGTGTTGAAGTTGATAATGATGGAAAAGTAACCGTAAATGGTAAAGTAGTATCTCAGTTTTTAGTAAATGGAAAAACATTCTTTAGTCGGGATGGTTCAATAGCCTTAAAAAATCTTCCTGCAGAAATCATTAAGAAAGTACAGGTTTCAGATTTGAAAACTAAGAAAGAAGAATTATCTAGACAGGAGGCAAGTTCAGATGATTCGAGTATCAACTTTACAATTGACAACAATAAATACAAAGGATTTTTTGGTAAATTTATGGGAGGATTTGGTTCAGACGATCGCTATGACAGCAGTTTTGTGATGAATTATTTCAAAAATAAACGAAAGATAAGTGTTTTGGCTTCTTCAAATAATATCAATTCATCGGGTTTTTCTATGGATGAAGTTTTTGATAATATGGGAGGAGGTAGAAATAATAGAGCAAACAATAATTCTAATGGCAATGCAAAAGGAATAACTCAATCTAATTTATCGGGACTTAATTATTCGGATGAATGGTTTAAGAATTTTGATTCTAATTTAAGTTATTCATTTGCTAATACCGTTACAAATAATGATACTAAATCAAAGCAAATTAATTTTTTACCTACAGCATCTTTTACAACTGATTCTCAATCAAAAACAAGAGACGAAAACACCGTCAATAAAGTAAATTTAGAGTTTGACTATAAAATTAATCCAACAACAAAGATCTCTTTTGTACCCAAATTGAATCAAACAAATTCAAATAGTAATACTGTTTTTTCAAGTATTTCCAAAGACGAAAATGAGCAATCTTTAAACGAAACTGCTTCTAAATCATTTAAAGAAAACATTTCGACAAATTTCACGAACACTATAAATTTTAATAAAGCATTTGAAAGAAAAACTCGAAATTTTAGTCTTGTTCTTAGTAATAATAATTCACAAAGTGATTCGGATATTTTAAACCAATCTAAAACTGTTTTTCATCAAACAGGTCAACCTAATGATGAAAGAAACCAAAAAAGTAAAAACGGAAATACATTTGATTCTTATTCTGTAGAAATTGAATATACAGAACCTATCACGGACTCTTTACGAGTTCGATTTGGCACCGAATTTGGATTGGAAAAAACTAAAACGGATTTGAAAACCTTTGATTTTGAAGATAGTTCTCAATCTTATTTTACCGTAAACGATTTGCTTTCCAATTTCACTTCTTCCAATCAAAAAACAATTAGTCCAGAATTTGGTTTTACCTTCGAAAAAAATAAGTTTACTTTTAATTTAAATTCTGGCGCTTCGATTATAGAGTTTGATAATCATTCCTTTTACTTAAATAAAATTACAGATTTAAATAAAAAATATTCATTACCACTGGGTAAGGCACAATTAAAATATAAAATTGATCGATCTAAATTCATATCATTAGTTTATGAATATTCAAATAGTCTTCCATCGTCGAGTCAGTTATTAGCGGTTCAGAATTTATCTAATCCATTGAATACAATTATCGGAAATCCAAATTTAAATCCAAATGAAAAACAAAGTTTGAATTTTAATTTTAGAAATTACGATTTTCGAAGCCGTTCCGGGTATAGTTTTTATTTAAAAGGTGATTTTTATATTAGCCAGGTTGTAAAGACAACCCTTTATGATGCTAGTAGAAAAAAGAATACCACTTATGAAAATGTAACTGGCACCTATGCCACTTCTTTAGCTTGGAATTGGAATCAATCAATCAAAAGAGAGGCTCATGTATTTCGATACGGACTTAATTTAAATGGGAGTTATTCAATGGATAAAGGTTTTACAAACGCAATTTTATATGATGCTAAATCATTAGGCGTTAGTCCGAAAATATATATAGCTTATGATTATGGAGAACTTTTAACTATTGCACCGTCCTATACTTTGACCTACAATGGGACTAGCTATTCTAACTATTTAATTCAATCTAGCACAAATGTTATTCACAGAGTGAATCTGCAAACAACCAGCTACTGGCCAGAAAATTGGGTTTTAGGCAATGATTTTGGATATACTTATAATTCTAAAATTGGTGATGGTTTTAAGAAAGATTTTTATTTATGGAATTCTAGTTTGTCGTATACCTTTTTTAATAAAAGTATTATTGCCAAAGTAAAAATTTATGATGTGTTGAATCAAAATCAAGCATATTCAAGAACAATTTCCGCAACAACAATTCGCGATGAAGAAAATACAGTTTTAAAAAGATATGCTATGTTTTCACTAACTTATAAAATTCAAAATCTTTCGGGAATGAAAAAAGCAGGAAGAAATGATTTTAGAGGGGACATGGGAAATAAAGGGTTCGATTAACTAGTGATTTATTTTGAAATTATTGCTGTAATTATCCTAATTTTATCCAAAAATATAATTTATGTATTTTCTATTAAAACCTTTTTTAATACTTACACTATTTCTTTTTATGAATTATGGAAATGCCCAAAAAGCAATGCCTAATTCTACTTTAGAAAAGCTATCAAAAATAAATGACACCACTTTTGTAAATTTAAAAGATTTCAATACAAACTTTATTTACGAAATGAAATATGCCACTTCAGATAATTTTTTAAAATTAAAAGTCTATGATTGTGCCGAATGTTTTTTACGTTTAAAAACAATTAAAGCCTTAATTGAAGCCAATAATTTGTTTATGCAAATGGGCTATAAAATTAAAATATTTGATTGTTACCGACCATTAGACATTCAAAAAAAAATGTGGAAAATTGTTTCAAATCCTTCATATGTAGCTGATCCTAGTAAAGGTTCAATTCATAATCGTGGTGGAGCTGTTGATATTTCCTTAGTCGATTTTAGCGGTAAAGAACTCAATATGGGAACAACTTTCGATTTTTTTGGCATTCAAGCAAGCCACAATTATTCTAATTTTTCACAAGAAATACTTGAAAATAGAAAATTGCTAAAAAAAATAATGATAGATTCAGGTTTTAACTCCTTTGATTCAGAATGGTGGCATTATAATTTAAAATCAGCATTAAATGATAAAGTTTCTAATAATAAATGGAAATGCAATTAGATTACTGAATGCATTTTAAATTATTTATAAAATAGTTTTCAGGTTGATATATCTCATTGTTCAACTCCGATTTGAATTCTTTCTGCATTACATAATCGTCAATATCGGTTAAATATTTTATTCGCATCAAATTTACAGGTGAACTTTTTAAATCTTCTATAGATCCTTTTAAAAACATAAATGTACCCGTTAGGATTCTATTGTCAAATCCTTTATCATCGCGTACCATCGATCCACAATTTTCCTGATCAATATGAAGCAGCGTTATTATTTTGCCATTATTTAATTGTAAAAACATTTTCGATTCCTTGTCAAAACAATTTGCTTTTAAGAAAGCTTTACTCTTTTGAATAAGTTGTAAATTCAGTGTTGGCAAGCCATCAGTTAGTGCTAATGTAAAAAAAATGTAATTGGTATTTCCGGCGAAATTTTTTTCATAAATCATATATTCCTTCGTCGATTTATAAGTTCCAATCGAATCGGTTACGTTTACACTATATTCACATGGTTTTTGTGCAAATAAATGAATGCTCACCAAGAAAAAAAATAGGAGTATTAATTGTCTCATTAGTTTTTTATTTTTTTTATTTGAAGTAACGCCTAAAACCTTTTTACTTAAATTAATTATGATTAGGAAGGGCGTTTCAGTTTTATTTAATTTTAATGCAAATTAAGACAATTTTATTGTCATTTTCATCAGTTGTAAAAAAACAATATAGATTTCCACCGTCTTTAATCTTCCATTTTTTACGAATACTTTCTACAGTATCCGGAAAATTTCGGATGGTTATATTCGCTTGTTTTTTTTCTAAAACAGTTTTCATTTCTGTTTTACTGTATGGAATTACTTTTTCAATTTCGAAAATTCTACCTGGAAAAGAAATTAAAGTTGAATTAGTATATAAATGAGAATGTTTATGCAGTTTATCAAGATTGTAGAAATTTCCGACTTCATCAAATCCTCCCGATTTCATTATCGCACTATTAGGTTCATATAAGTATTTTTGCGGTAATCCAATAGAAGGAATTGTTGAATTTTCATTCAAAATAAATTCAAATTCGTCCGTTTTTTCCTTTATTAAGTTAATCGTTTTAATACTTATTTTTCCAATGAAATCCCTTTTTAATTCCCATACTAATTCCTTAACTTCATTTTCAATAGCAACGATATGAATTGTTTTAACGGTTTTTAGTTCAGATATTCCCGCTGAAATATCTAATAAAGGAGATGTTTTAAGTAGGATATTATTCGAATATTCAAAATATAAATCAAGATTTTCGGGAACATTTGGCAAGCAATCCTGTAGCATAAAAACTTTTCCTTTGGCATCATTTCGCCTTGATGGATCAATATAAATCCAATCCCATTTTGAATTTATATTTATTAATGTTTGTAAACTATCTCCAGTATGGCAATAGATGTTAGTTACTTTTAATTGTTCGAAATTGTGTTTTACATTATTAGAAAGGTCTGAATTTAATTCGCAATGAACCACCTTTTTTATTTTTTTTGCAAAATAATAATCATCAACTCCAAAACCTCCAGATAAATCGATAAGACTTTCGCCAGAAACAATTTTACTTTTAATAAAGGCTGACTTTTCGGATGAAGTTTGTTCTACAGAAATTTTATTAGGATAAATGATATTTTCTGCCGAAAACCAAGTGGGAAGTTTGTACTTAGCTTTCGATTTAGTTTCAATTTGATTTAAAATTTGAATCCATTCTACTTCAGGAAAAGGGTTCTTTTTTAGAGCTAATTTCGAAATAGATACATCAATATTAGTATTGATAAAATTTTGAATAGCATCATTTAGAATGGGATTACTTTGCATTAAATAAAGTATTTGTAGAATTTAATTTATTTTGAAGTCATGGATTTCGGACTATAAAGATAAAAAAAACTCGCTATTTCTAGCGAGTTACTATTTGTAAAAAATACAAGAATATTATTTTCCTATTGCTGCTCTTGGTCCACCAGAAAGAAAAATAGCAGCCATTCTTGTTTTTTGTCCATTAGTAAACATATACATTCCGCGGTCATCTGTATAATCCATATAATTCATTGTCATTTCGTTATGAGTTGGTAAACATAAACTTACATGTGGATATACTGGCACACCAAAATTTGCTGCTTTTGCAGCAGGTGTGTCAACTACAAGATCATCTCCACAAGAAGCATCACCCCAAATATGTCTAAGGTTCATCCAATGGCCTACTTCATGTGATGCGGTTCTTCCAAGGTTGTAAGGATAACTTGCAGCACTTGAAAGTCCAAAATAAAAGGAATCAATTACAACACCATCAGTAGTTGATGAACCACCAGGGAATTGTGCATAACCCAAAATTCCTCCTCCAATTTTGCAAGCCCAAAGATTAAGAGTAGTAGTTGGGGTAGTTGGATCTAATCCACCTTGACTAGTTTTTTTCATGCCATCTTTAGTTCCCCATGAAGTTTTGGTAGTTGCTTTTCGATTAATTTTTATTAGTTCAAAGCTAATATCAACATTGGCTGCTAAAGGCTTGAACTCAGTTGGAATAGAAGTAAAATCAGTGTTTGTAGCGTGAAAATCTTTATTTAAAACATCAATTTGAGATTGTATTTGAGCGTCCGAAATATTTTCGGCAGCTGTACGGTACAAAACATTTACAACAACAGGAATCATTACTTTTCCATTTAACAATCGACTTGTTGCTGAATTAGATTTTTGAGTAAATGCCTCAATTTGATTCATTCTGACGGCTAAAGTTGGATCTGCAATAAGTTGAGCTTCAAGAACTTCTTGAGAAGCACAACCCCTATGTATAATTGCATTTGTAGAAGGTGAACCGTTATTAATTGTTTCGTTTTGACATGAAAAAAGTAACACGGAAATCGTACTAATGAATAGAATTTTTTTCATAATTGAGGGGGTCTAGAGTGAATTATTTTAAATTAAAAAAACAAATATAAAATAACTATTAAATATAGTTAGGTATCAATTAATTATTAAAAATATAATTCAAAATATTAGCTCCCATTTTTAATGCTTTTTCACGAACTTCTTTGGGGTCATTGTGAACTTCAGGATCTTCCCATCCATCTCCTAGGTCGCATTCATAGGTATAAAGTAATACAAGTTTATTTTCAATAAAAATTCCAAATGCTTGAGGACGCTTCCCATCATGTTCATGAATTTTAGGTAATCCATTGGCAAATAAAAATGGTTTTTGAAAAATAGGATGATTTCCTGGAATTTCTACCAAATCATTTTTTGGAAATAATTTTTTGAGCTCTTTTCGAATATACTCATCCATCCCATAATTATCATCAATGTGTAAAAATCCTCCTGAAGTTAAATAATTTCTTAAATTTTTTTCATCAGCATCGCTAAATACTACATTACCGTGACCCGTCATGTGAACAAATGGATAGGAAAATAAATCAGGATTATTTGGTTCGACTAATCCAGGTTTAGCTTTTATTTTTGTGTTTATATTAGCATTACAATATTTAATTAAATTAGGTAAAGAGGTAGGGTTAGCATACCAATCACCGCCTCCACTGTATTTTACCAAAGCTATTTCTTGGGAAAATGAAGTAATGGAAATTAATAATAAGATGTAAAAAATTCTTTTCATAAAAGTTTAATCTTCATTTACAAAAACTACACTATGGCAAGCCACGATGGCAGCGGTTTCTGTTCGTAATCTTGTTGTTCCCAAAGATACAGGAATGTATTTGTTTTCGATTGCCAATGAGATTTCTTTTTCAGAGAAATCGCCTTCAGGACCTATTAATAAAGTAACATTTTCGTTAGGTTTCAATATTGATTTTAATGATTTTTTATCGGTTTCTTCGCAATGAGCAATCAACTGAAAACCTTGTTTTTTTTGTTTTATAAACTCTTTAAACGATATTGCTTTATTTAATTTAGGTAGAAACAACACATTTGATTGTTTCATTGCTGTTAATAAAATTTTCTCTAATCTTTCCGTATTTACTACTTTGCGTTCTGATCGATCACAAATAATAGGTGTGATTTCGTGAATTCCAATTTCGGTTGCTTTTTCTAAAAACCATTCAAAACGATCATTCATTTTTGTTGGTGCTACAGCCAAATGCAAATTAAATCTCGAAGGTTCTGATTTTTCGAAAGAAAGAATCTTTACGGTACATTTATTATCAGAAGCTAATGTTATTTCAGTTTTAAATAATAATCCTAAACCGTTAGTTACAAATAGAATATCGGTATCTTTTTTACGTAATACTTTAATAATATGTTTGCTTTCTTCTTTGTCAAAAGAAAAGGTATCGGATGTTTCGTTAATGTTTGGATTATAAAATAATTGCATAGTTTAGAATTGAATTCGTGCTTTAGAAACAACAGATGAAGTTTCAAAATTTTGGGATAAAAACTTTTGATAACCCACAATTCCAATCATTGCAGCATTGTCGGTTGTATATTCAAATTTTGGCACGAAAGTTTTCCATCCAAAATTCTTTTCAGCTTCTTTTAGGGTATTTCTAATTCCAGAATTTGCCGAAACACCTCCACCAATTGCGATTTGCTTAACCCCTGTTTCTTTAACGGCCAATTTTAATTTTTCCATTAAAATTTCGATAATAATGCATTGAATAGAAGCGCAAATATCATTCAGATTCTCATCAATAAAATTGGTATTTACAAGTTTTTGTTTTTGGATAAAATATAAAATAGCGGTTTTTAACCCCGAAAAACTAAAATCTAATCCGGGTACTTTTGGTTTTGTAAAAGCAAAAGCTTTTGGGTTTCCTAATTGTGCGTATTTATCTATCAAAGGGCCACCAGGATAGGGAAGACCTAAAATTTTGGCACTTTTGTCGAAAGCTTCTCCCACTGCATCATCTGTAGTTTCTCCGATAATTTTCATATCAAAATAATCGTTAACTAAGACAATTTGCGTGTGCCCACCTGAAATTGTTAAGGCTATAAAGGGAAAAGTTGGTTTTTCGTTTCCGTCATCATTTATAAAATGAGCTAAAATATGCGCTTGCATATGATTCACTGCAATCAACGGAATATGTAATGCTAATGCTAATGATTTTGCAAATGAACTTCCTACTAAAAGTGAACCCATAAGACCAGGACCTTGCGTGAAAGCAATTGCCGATAGCTGTTCTTTTTGTATATTTGCTTTGCGAATAGCTGCGTCTATTACAGGAACAATGTTTTGTTGGTGCGCTCTAGAAGCAAGTTCGGGAACTACACCGCCGTATTGATTGTGTATCAACTGATTGGCAACAACATTTGATAATACTTTGTCGTTATGTAATACCGCTGCGGCTGTATCATCGCATGAACTTTCGATAGCAAGAATAAAAACCTCGGAATTTTGCATAAAAAGGCACAAATTTTGAATTATATTTGACAACCGTTTAATAAAATTTACGGTGAAGCCAAAATTAAAGAATTTTTATTAAAGGTTCTTGCTTTTTAAAGGCAAAATAAAATTTTAGGAAAAATTTAAAAAATTAATAGGTATCAAAAAAATTAAAAAAATAGTATTTCGTTCCCTTCTTGGACTTATCCTACTTTTATTGGTACTTGGCATAGCTCTTTCCTTGCCATTTGTTCAAACTCAACTTGCTCAATATTTTACTAAAACAATCAATAAAGATTTTGGAACAAACATCTCTATTGACGAAGTTTCGGTTACAGTTTTTGGGGGTGTAAAACTCAAAAAAGTCTTGATTTTAGATCATCATAAAGACACATTGATTTATGCTAATAGGATTAAAACTAATATCTTAGATTTTAAAAAGTTAGTCGATGGAGATATGATATTTAATTCAATTGGTCTTGATGGAGTTTATTTTAATTTGAAAACTTACAAAAACGAAAAAGATACAAATATTGATAAATTTATAGATGCTTTTGGTAAACCAAAACCTTCTGGAAAACATACTTTGCTTACCGCCAAAAATGCAATTATTACAAATAGTCATTTTATTTTAATCGATGAAAATCAAAATTTTTCAAAAGAGGTTGATTTTACTAAGTTGAATGCTTCGATAAGTGATTTTAAATTGTATGGGCCGAATGTTAATACAACTATCGATAAAATGTCCTTTTTAGATCATCGCGGAATTTTTGTTGTTAATTTGAGTTCCAAATTTAGTTACACAAAAAAGAGAATTCAACTCGAAAACATTGATTTATTGACAAAGGATTCTAAGTTGAAAGGAAGACTTAATTTGAATTATAAAATTGAAGACTTTAGGGATTTTAATAATAAAGTTCAATTTGACTCTAAAATAACTTATTCGTCTATTGGAACGAATGATATCCGATGTTTTTATAATGAAATAGGTAAAAACCAACATTTGAAAATTAAAGCTATTATAAAAGGAACTTTGAATGATTTAAAACTTTCAAATCTACTATTAACTAATTTTAAAAAATCACAAATTATTGGCTCCATCAATTTCAAAAATCTTTTTCCAAAAAAAGAACAACGATTTTATATGAATGGCAAATTTTTCAAACTTTCCTCGACTTATGATGATCTTGTTTCGCTGCTACCAAATGTTTTAGGTAAGCGATTGCCAATTGATTTAAAGAAATTAGGTGAGTTCGCAATTGTTGGTGACACCCAACTAACTCAATCTGAAATCGCTGCTAATTTTTCGATGACAAGCGCTTTGGGAAATTTGAAAACGAATTTATCGATGGAAAATATTGATTTTATTGATAATGCTTCCTATAAAGCGAATGTAGTGTTAGACAAGTTTGATATAGGAACATTTTTAGAAAGAAAAGATATTGGAAAAGTAAGTTTGAACATTGATTTTGATGGTGTTGGATTTTTAGAAAAATATTTAAATACTTCAATTAATGGAGATATCACTGAGGTAGATTATAATAATTATTTGTATTCAAATGTAACTGTGAACGGTAATTTTAAAAGTAGACTATATAAAGGTCAATTTTCTGTAAATGATCCGAATTTAAATATGACTTTTGATGGTTTAGTCGATATGAGCCAAAAAGAGAGCAAATATGATTTTCATGTCAATGTAGAAAATTCTAATTTGAGTAAATTAAAAATTGTAAATCAGCCTATTTCAAAATTTAAAGGAGATGTTGTTGTTCAAGTTTCTGGGAATTCAATTGAAGATCTTTATGGTGATGTAATCATCAAAAAAACCGCTTATCAAAATGTGAAAAACACCTATTATTTTGATGATTTTACTATAAATTCGACTTTTGATAAATATAGATTGCGAAATATTACTTTTCATTCTCCTGATATAGTAGAAGGTGATATTACAGGAAAATTCCAGTTTAAACAATTGAATAATTTAATTGTTAATTCGCTTGGAAGTTTGTACACCAATTATAAGCCGCTTATAGTGAGCAAAGGACAATTTTTGAAATTCAATTTTACTATTTATAATAAAATTATTGAAATAGTATATCCTGAAATTGCAATTGGTTCCAATACAATCGTTAAAGGGAATATAAATTCGGACAACAAAGAGTTTAAACTTAATTTCAATTCGCCACAAATCGTTGCATATCAAAATACTTTTGATAACATTAGATTAAAGATTGACAATAAAAATCCGCTTTATAATGCTTATATTGAACTTGATACGATTAAAAATAAACATTACACTATTCGTGATTTTAGTTTGATAAATGTCACTAAAAAGGATACTTTATTTTTTAGATCAGAGTTTAAAGGCGGATCCAAGGGTGAAGATTATTTCAATCTTAACTTATACCACACCATAA
>CANCPC010000081.1 GCA_947379965.1 Flavobacteriaceae bacterium
AAAATAACAATGGTTTTTTTGTTGTTCTTTATGGCAACAGTTGGATATTCTCAAGAATGGAAACATAATTTAGAAGAAGCTAAAAAAGAAGCTTTAGAGCATAATAAAAAAATTCTATTGGTTTTTTCAGGTTCAGATTGGTGTGGTCCTTGTATCAAATTAGAAAAAAATGTATGGCAATCTGATGCTTTTAGGGCTGAGAGTAAAAAAAATTGGGTTTTAATTAAAGCTGATTTTCCAAAGAAAAAAGCAAATTTACTATCACCAGAATTAACTAAAAACAACGAAAAATTAGCTGAAAAATATAATAAGGAAGGTAATTTTCCTTTAGTTGTTTTATTGGATAAAACAGGAAAAGTTATCGGAGAAAAAGGATATGTAAACATTTCTGCTGAAGATTATATTCAAGCATTGCATTCATTGGAAAATTAAATGAAAAAACTCCTCTTTATTGCAATTGCATTATTCTCAATTTCCTCCTTTGGACAAATCGTTCATAGGAGGAAATTGTATATGATGACGAGTCCATTTGAGATGACTGTAGTTGCTAAGGATACTATAGAAGGAAATAAATTTATAGATGCCGCCATTGCCGAAACTTCAAGAATAGAAAATCTAGTTTCGGACTGGAAACCAGATACTCAAATTTCACATGTAAATCAAAATGCAGGAATTAAACCTGTAAAAGTGGATGATGAAATTTTTCAATTAGTACAAAGAGCCCTAAAAGTTTCTAAACTTACGGATGGAGCTTTTGATATCTCTTATGCTTCAATGGATAAAATATGGAAATTTGATGGTTCAATGAAGGAAATGCCAACACCAGAAGCCATCAAAAAATCGGTGGAAAAGATTGGTTACCAAAAAATTATTATGAATGAAAAGGAAAAAACTATTTTCCTAAAAGATAAAGGCATGAAACTGGGGCTAGGAGGTATAGCACAAGGTTTTATAGCAGATAAAATAAAAACTTTGCTTGTTTCGATGGGATGCACCTCTGGAATTGCAAATGTATCTGGTGATATTTCGGCCTGGGGAAAACAACCTGACGGAAGTCCATGGATGATTGGAATCGTAAATCCTATGAATACAGAAAAAGTTTTTGCAACATTTCCATTAGTTGATAGTGCAGTAGAAACCTCGGGTACTTACGAAAGGTTTGTAGTTTTTAACGGAATTAGATACAGCCATATTATCAATCCCAAAACAGGTTATCCAGCACAAGGAATTGTGAGTGTAACTACCTTTGCAAAACAAACTGAAATGGCCGATGTTTTAGCAAAAGGCGTTTTCCTTTTTGGTGTTGAAGCCGGACTTAATTTCATCAACCAACTTAAAGGAATCGAATGTATAATAGTTGATGACAAAGGAAAAATTCATACTACTAAAGGAATTCATTTAGAAAAAACGGATGTTTATAGTAATTAAGTTCAAGTTAAAGTTAAAGTCGGAAAAATTAGTATCATAATATAAAATAAAACATGAAGAAAGTAGTAGTATTAGCTTTGGTTTTTGTGGTTTTACAATCTTGTAATTCAGTAAAGGCTTATGAAAAGCAAAAGATAAATGATCCAGAGATGAAACTTTCTGCCAGAACTTCGGAGAAATTCGAAAGTACTTTTCAGGTTTATCGTGAAGCTGCAGCTGGAGCCAATGGAGGAAAATCAGGAGGTGGTTGCGGTTGCAACTAGATTCTAATTCTTTATTAATACTAAAAAAAAATAAATTCTTCAAGAATGAATAAAATACACATCACATTATTATTTTTAATTACGAGTTTTCTTAGTTTCGCACAGGTAAAAGATTCCACCGGAGTATTTAAAAAAAGAGTTTTAGAAAGCACCGAAATTGATTTTTTATCCAGTTATTATAATCAAGAAGGTATGCATGCGGCAGTTTCTGGTGGAGTAGGAACCGAAAAACTTTCCGATTTCGCTTCCAATATTATTGTTACCGTTCCGCTAAATGATGACGATGTGCTTACTTTTGATGTTGGTCTTTCGGCTTATACATCAGCCTCTTCAAGCAATGTAAATCCGTTTATGGGAGGTTCAAGTTCTTACACAACTTCTTCTGGAGCTTCAGGACATCATACTACAACAACAACTGTTGCTGGTACCCCAGTTTATGGAACCCCATGGCAAGCTTCTTCAGGAGCATCAAAAGGGGGGACGCTTGCAGCAATAAATGCCAATTACGCACATAGCTCTAATGATAGAAATTTTATCTGGAACGCAGATATGTCATTATCATCCGAATTTAATTATAGTTCCTTTGGAATTGGGGGAGGAATTACGAAACTTTTCAATGATAAAAACACAGAAATTTCAATTAAATCAAACTTATATCTAGATAATTGGAAAATTATTTATCCAACAGAATTAAAAGAATACAATCTATATGGTAATGATTTTCAATTGTATAGTTATTTTAGAGGAGTGACCATTTTAGATCAAAACGGTACTACAACAACAGCTTATTTACCTTCAACTTTTAAACCTTGGACATCGACAAAAAGAAATTCTTATTCGGGATCTATTAGTTTTTCTCAAGTGCTTACAAAAAAATCTCAGATTTCTATCTTTATGGATATTTTGCAACAACAAGGTATGCTTTCTACCCCTTATCAAAGGGTTTATTTTGCTGATAAAGCGAATTATTACATAGGTAAAGCCCAATATATTCCGATGTATCAAAGTGCTGCCAATATTGGAGTATTTCAACTTGCAGATGCTATCGAAAGAATGCCAAATAGCCGTTTGAAAGTACCAATTGGGCTACGTTGGAGTTATTATTTAAACGAAAAATTTACCGTAAGAACTTATTACCGTTATTATTGGGATGATTGGGGAGTTAAAGGGCATACAGCAAACATAGAAATACCTTTTAAAATTTCGGAAAGATTTACCCTCTACCCTATGTATCGTTATTATACACAAACTGCTGCAAAATATTTTGCTCCTTACGAAACCCACCTTTCAACAGAACAATATTATACATCCGATTATGATTTATCGGCTTTTGATGCCAAACAATATGGTTTTGGAGTGAATTATACGGATATTTTTGCGAATGGAAAATTCCTAGGATTGGGAATCAAAAATATCGAATTCAGGTTGAATCATTATCTACGAAGTGATGGTTTGAGTGCTAATATTGGAACTTTAGGGTTTCATTTTACCACGGATTAAATTTTAAAATCAAGAAATGATTGGTTTATAATAAAAACTACAACTTTCATCGGTTGTGGTTTTTTTTTTTTAATTTGATAATAAAAATAAATCTAAAGCAACCTTTAATCTTATTTTAAACCATTCTTAATCAAAAATCGGAAGGTTTTTACTATCTTTATTAAAAATTTAAATTGCTTAAAAGTGATAATTTAATAACAAAATAAACAAATTGAAAACAAAATTTTAATATGGATTTAAATAAATTAAAAGGGCAATTACAAACGGAAGTTGATACCGCATTTTTGTACGACAGTATTGCAGCCATACAATCTGACGATAATTTAAGTCGGGTTTTAAAAAGTTTGGCCGATATAGAAAAGGGTCATGCGCAACACATGCTTCATAAAGTACATGAATTTGATCCTAATCATGAAATGCCAAAAGCTTCTTCAAGAGCAAAATTTCAATTAAAATTAGGGAAGCTATTTGGTTACAGTTCTATCATTAGCAGCTTATCAAATATTGAAAAACAATTTGCCTTAAATGCTGTTAAAAATAAAATTGAAAATGGAGAGAAACCAAACGGTTTCGAACATAATCATTTGAATATTATTGAAGCAGTAAATAATAATAAAGCCTTAAATGTTTCGGGCGGTTTATTATCAAAATTTGAAAGTCGGCATAAATCTGTTGGCGGAAATGCACTTCGGGCAGCTGTTTTGGGTTCAAGCGACGGTTTGCTTTCTAATATGAGTTTGGTGATGGGAGTAGCCGGAGCAGCAGTTGATAATAAAGGAATATTATTAACAGGAATCGCAGGACTTTTGGCGGGAGCAATTTCGATGGCATTGGGTGAATGGCTTTCTGTACAAAGTTCAAGAGAATTAAATCAACGTCAAATCGAGCTTGAAACCGAAGAATTAGAGGCTTCGCCAGAAGAAGAAAAAAAAGAATTGGTATTGCTTTATCAAGCCAAAGGAATGAATGTTGAAGAAGCGCAGAAATTAGCAGATAAAGCATTCGAAAATCCTGAAACTGCTATCGACGCCATTATCACCGAAGAATTAGGAATAGACAAAGAAGAATTAGGTGGTTCCGCATGGGAAGCGGCAATTGCTTCGTTTATACTTTTTGCTGCAGGAGCGATTATTCCGTTATATCCTTTTATGATTTTAGATGGACAAAATGCAGTTTTATTGAGTATTGTCAGTAGTATAGTTGGGCTTTTTGGTATTGGAGCAGCTATTACTTTATTGACCGGTAAAAGTATTCTTTTTTCAGGATTTCGTCAAGTTGCTTTCGGATTAGTAGCGGCCGCATTTACCTATGGAATTGGTCATTTGATTGGAGTTTCATTGGCATAAAATTTAATTTCAATAACTATTAACTTAAAATAAATTAATTATGAACGACGCACATTTACATTTAGTAGTAAATCATTTTCCTATTATCGTCCCTATTCTTGCCATGGGAATTTTAATTGTAGGAATTATTTTAAAAAATAATACGGTAAAAAATACTGCTTATGCATTATTTATTGTTTCTGCAGTTTTTGCTGCATTTAGTATGGGAACAGGAGACGGAGCAGAAGAAGCTGTTGAAGATATGGCAACAGTTGGTAAACAAGTTATTCATGAACATGAAGAAATGGCCGAGAAATTAGCTATTGTTTTATATTTTTTGGCTATAATTTCAATTGGAGGTATTTATCTAAATATAAAAAATCATTCGAAAGCAAAATGGGTTTCTTATGCTGCTCTTCTAGTTGCAATTGTTGGTATATTCTTTGCCAAGGAAACAGGAACGACTGGAGGAGAAGTTCGTCATACTGAAATTAGAAGTGACTCTAAACCTAATAGCTCTGCAATAGAACAATCAAAATCAGAAATTAAAGACAAAGATTAAAATCGTTTTCTAGGGAGTAATAAAACCGTCTTTAAACATTATGGACGGTTTTTTTTATTTTGATTATTGAAGGAATAGCATTAATTATTGAAGGGATATTCGAAAATCAAATGTTAATTATAAATACAATTTAACTTATCGTTGGGATAGTTCTCAAATGATTTATAAACAAAATTATTTTCTTGCAAACAACTTTTTGATTAATTCATTCAAATCTTTCCCTTTTACTGTATAGGATTTAAAGACAATTATAGGAAATGCCACTCCAAAAGCAAGAGCGAATAGAATAAAAGTCGTGGTAATTCCATATGAAAAAGTATCAATAACAGATTCTACAGAAGGTTTATGTCCATTAATTGCACCTACCCAGTCAATCATACCTATCATAAATTTATAACTTATTAATCCAGGAATCATATTAATTACTGCAGGAATCATAAAAATAATAGGTGGTGTATGGGTTCTATGTGCAAAATACATACCTGAAATCCCTACGAAAGTAGAAGCAATAAATATAGATAATATAAGATTTATATCTAATTCTTGATACAATATATATTTTATTAAATAGCCTAACGCTCCAAGTAAAAAAACTGTCCATAATGCTCTTTTAGGAGTATTGAACATAAGAGCAAAACCTAAAGAGGTAATTCCTCCCAAAATAAATTTTAAAATGCGCAAAGTGTTATTTTCGGGATGAAATGAAGTTCTAAGTAAAGCTTGAAAATTAGAAAAATCGAATACATTAAATTCTTTAAATATCGACATATTAAAAATCATATTGGAAGTAAAAAAACCAAATGATAACATTAAAATTGCCATTAGACTATAAATAATTCTTGCAGTTCCGGATTCAAAATAGCCTTCTAAATAGTCAATAAACGAATTGATCATTACAGCTCCAGGTATAAGATATAAAATGGACACAATTAAGGCTTGTTCTATCTGAATATTAAAAAGAAGACCAATAAAATGAATGATAAAAGTAGAAAGAGTTGCAGCTATATATAATGCAAATAGATGATTATGTTGATTCAATGTTAAATATCTTCTAACATAAAAACCAGTAAACGTCGATATATATATTATAAGTGCTTGGATCCAATCCCCTTCAAAAAGGAAACAAAGAGCAACACTTGCAAAGGGTATCAACAAATATAATTCAATATTGCGGTATACTTTTTTTAATTTTATTAGTTCTATAGCTACTTTTATTTCTTTAAATGGAATTTTATTTTCTAAAACATCCCATGATAAAATACTTATTTCAGATATCGTTTCGAAGTTTAATCCTTTTATTTTTATACTTCTAGCAAGTGTTTTGGCTTCAATTATATTGTGTTTGTAAATCGAAATAACAATTCCGGAATACGTTAAAACTATTTCTGATTGATATCCTAAACCTTGAGAGAATCGTTCTAAATTCCGAATGATTCTTGCTGTATGGGCACCGCTAATCAACAACATTTCGCCAATTTCGGTGAGTAATTCTAATATCTTTCCAGTTTCTTTATCTTCATTCATTAGGTATAAATTTCTCTTTTTGTAGGTTAGTTTGCAAATATTTTAAAGGAAATTTTTGTATTTATTTTAAAAAATAACAATGTAAAAATAGACAATAAATAGGAATCAAAGATGATATTTGTCATAAACAAAACTCTCAAAACCTTTGTGAATAAAGAAAACGTTTGCGTAGATATATTAATTACATGATAAATATCAGTTAAATTAGAAATCCGTTATCCTAAATTTGATATTGAAAAATAAGTAGGAATCAACATAATTAAAACAACATGAAAAATATTAAAATCATTCAGGAATTGCACGATTTAGGAATTACAGGATATCATGAAGTTTCATACAATCCTTCTTATGAAGAGCTATATGAAGCTGAGGTTTCTCATAAAAGAAAAGGGTTTGAAAAAGGAGCCTTGACTGATACTGGTGCAGTTGCTGTAAAAACAGGAATTTTCACAGGGCGTTCTCCTAAAGACAGATATATTGTAAAAGATGAAATTACAAAAGATACAATATGTTGGGATAAAGAGTCTGGAATAAGTAGTCCTAACTATCCTACAACAAAAGAAATATGGAACGATTTAAAAGCAATTACATTAAAACAACTTTCAACTTCCCCCAAATTATATGTAGTTGATGCTTTTTGTGGTACCAATATCGATACAAGGTTAAAAGTTCGTTTTGTAATGGAAGTAGCTTGGCAAGCCCATTTTGTAACAAATATGTTTATTAGACCTTCAATTTTTGAATTACAAAACTTTGGAGAGCCTGATTTTATTGTGATGAATGGCTCTAAAGCAACAAATCCTAATTGGGTTGAGCAAGGATTGAATTCTGAAAACTTTGTAGTTTTTAATTTAACAGAAAGAGTTCAGATTATTGGGGGTACTTGGTATGGTGGAGAAATGAAAAAAGGAATGTTTGCAATGATGAACTATTATCTTCCATTGAAAGGAATGGCTTCTATGCATTGTTCCGCCAATGTTGGCGAAAAGGGAGATGTGGCAATTTTCTTTGGTCTTTCAGGAACAGGAAAAACAACTTTGTCTGCTGATCCTAAAAGGTATTTAATAGGAGATGATGAACATGGTTGGGACGATAAAGGTATTTTTAATTTCGAAGGGGGCTGTTATGCAAAAGTTATTGACTTAAGTGAAGAAAATGAACCTGATATTTGGAGAGCTATTAAAAGAGATGCTTTGTTAGAAAATGTAATCGTTGACGAATATGGTGAGATCAATTATTATGATCATTCTATTACTGAAAATTCTAGGGTTTCTTATCCAATTTATAATATTAATAAAATTGTATTACCTTCTAAAGCTGGACATGCAAGTAAAATAATCTATCTCTCTGCTGATGCATTTGGTGTACTGCCTCCTGTTTCTATACTTGACGATGACCAAGCTCAATACCATTTCCTTTGTGGATATACTTCTAAATTAGCAGGAACCGAAAGAGGGATAACTAGCCCGGAACCTTCTTTTTCACCAGCTTTTGGAGAAGCTTTTTTAACTTTACATCCAACTATGTATTCTAAAACATTAATTGGAAAAATGAAAGAACATGGTTCTAAAGCCTACTTAGTAAACACTGGTTGGAACGGGACCGGAAAAAGAATTTCTTTAAAAAATACAAGAGCCATTATCGATGCAATTATTAGTGGAGAGATTGATGATGCAGAAAAAAGAAATATTCCATTCCTGAATTTGACAATTCCAACTTTATTACCCAACGTAAGCGAAGGAATATTGGATCCTAGAGAAACTTATGCGACCGAAGAAGATTGGAGTGTTAAAGCCAAAGATTTAGCTTCACGTTATATTAAATATTTTGATCAATATACGAATACTGAGGAAGGAAAACGTTTAATTAGCGCTGGACCTAGTTTATAATTAGAAATTAATAATCTTTAAAACCATCTGTTTGCCAAATTTTTCGAAAAGTGAAACAACAACATCAGATGGTTTTTTAACAATTTGTTTTCATTAAGTTAAAATAAAAATTGCTTTATACATATATTTTCAAGTATATTTGCAATCAAATAAAGGAATACAAAATTAAAAAACTATGTTATCAATTCAATTGCATCACCATCATTTTCATTATTGCTCTCAAGCGATGTGTTAATGGTATGTATGTAAATCATCATATTTTAAAACCCGTTTGAGTACATCAAACGGGTTTTTTATTGCCTAAATGTTGTATTCAGACAAAAAATGTAAACAACAAAAAATAATTAATTGAGAACGAGATTGCTTCGTTTCTCGCAAAGACAAAAAAATGAGTACTTTAAAAATTGCAATTCAAAAATCAGGTCGTTTAAACGAAGAAAGCATTCAAATCCTAAAAGATTGTGGAATTTCTATCGATAATGGTAACGACCAACTCAAAGCCGCAGCAACTAATTTCCCTTTGGAAGTTTTATTCTTGCGCAACTCAGATATTCCTCAATATTTAATTGATGGCGTTGTAGATGCCGCCATTGTTGGAGATAATCTGCTTGTAGAAAAAGGAAAAGGAATAAAAGTAGCTCAAAAATTAGGCTTTTCGAAATGTAAAGTTTCTGTAGCGGTGCCAAAAGCTTTCGATTATAAATCATTAAAAGATTTAGACGGAATGCGAATTGCAACTTCTTATCCAAACACCGTAAATGATTATTTTGCTTCTAAAGGAATGAAAGTAGATATTCACCAAATCTCAGGTTCGGTTGAAATCGCGCCTAATATTGGTCTTGCCGATGGAATTGTAGATATCGTTTCTAGCGGAAGCACTTTATTCAAAAATAATCTAAAAGAAGTTGAAGTTATTTTCAAAAGTGAAGCTGTTTTAGCGGTTTCACCAAATGTAACTACTGGAGTTCAAAAATTAATTGACACGCTTCAATTCCGAATTGAATCGGTTTTAAGAGCTCGAAAATCAAAATATATTTTGATGAACATTCCTAATGACAAAATCGAAGAAATTGGTAAAATTCTACCAGTTTTAAAAAGTCTTACCGTTATGCCGTTGGCCGAGGAAGGTTGGAGTAGCGTTCACTCGGTAATCGATAAAGACAGTTTTTGGGATGTTATCGACCAATTAAAAGATGCGGGTGCTGAAGGAATTTTGGTTTGTCCAATCGAGAAAATGGTGTTGTAAAGTCTTTGGCTAATAGCTTTTAGCTGTTGGCAAAATATTTAATATAATCAAGCTAAATGCCAAAAGCTATTAGCTATAAGCTATAAAAAATGAACAAAATATTCAATCCAAAACCAGAATCTTGGTCCGTTATTTTAAAAAGACCAACGCAGACCATTGATGATATTGAATTTACCGTGAAAGAAATTTTTAAGGAAGTTCAAAAGAAAGGCGATGTTGCCGTTGCTAAATACACCTCGTTATTTGACGGTGCCAAATTCGAGAATATTGAAGTTTCCAAAGCTGAAATTGAGCAAGCAATTACTTCAATTCCTCAAGAACTGAAAAACGCTATTCAATTAGCAAAATCGAATATAGAAAAATTTCATGTTGCTCAAAAAACAGCCAAAGTTGTTGTAGAAACTATTGAAGGTGTTAATTGTTGGCAAGAAAAAAGACCGATTCAAAAGATTGGTTTGTATATTCCTGGAGGAACAGCACCTTTGTTTTCGACCGTTTTGATGCTTGCCGTTCCTGCAAATATTGCCGGTTGCAACGAAATTGTTTTATGTTCGCCACCGGATAAAAGCGGAAATATAAATCCTGCCATTTTGTACGCTGCTAATTTGTGCGGTGTTACCAAAATATTAAAAATAGGAGGGATTCAAGCCATTGCAGCAATGACTTTCGGTACGGAATCAATTCCAAAAGTGTATAAAATTTTCGGTCCTGGAAATCAGTTTGTGACTGTTGCAAAACAATTGGCGACACAATTTGGCGTTGCAATCGATATGCCGGCTGGACCTTCTGAATTGTTGATTGTTGCTGATGATTCTGCCGTTCCTGCTTTCATAGCTTCCGATTTATTATCGCAAGCGGAACATGGAACAGACAGTCAGGTGATTTTGGTTTCTACTTCGAAAGCATTAATTGATGAAGTCGAAAAACAAGTTCAATCGCAAATGGAAGTGTTACCAAGAAAAGCTATTGCCGAAAAAGCTATTGCCAATTCGAAATTGATTTATGTTGAAAACGACACGATTGCTTTGGAATTAATCAACGAATATGGTCCAGAACACTTTATAATTTGCAGTAAAAACGAAGATTATTTTGTAGATAATATTGCAAATGCTGGTTCAGTTTTCATTGGAAATTACACACCGGAAAGTGCGGGCGATTATGCTTCGGGAACGAATCACACTTTGCCAACCAACGGTTATGCTAAGAATTATAGCGGCGTAAATTTAGATAGTTTTACAAAATCAATGACTTTCCAGAAAATTTCTGCAAAAGGAATTCAAAATATTGGTAGCGCTATTGAAATTATGGCTGAAGCCGAAGGATTGCAAGCACA
>CANCPC010000082.1 GCA_947379965.1 Flavobacteriaceae bacterium
TATAATAAATCCATGCCTATTCCCATCGTTACTTATAGGTTGAATTTCATCTCCAATCTTTACATTTAGTCTGCATTGCAAAACACCTCTCTCCTGAATTACTTGATCCATGCCAATTATGTTTTTAATTTTACCTGGTCTAAATGAAAAGAATTTTAAAATAACTTCATTTTTTTCCAAAATATCAGGAGTAGTAATATTTGAATTATCACCAAATATGTCATCAATATATCTCTCAAGAATATTTACCCCTGAAACATTAGGAACAATAATTTCGGATGTGAAAACACCACCACCTCGGTTTGCTGATTCAATAAGATATATTAATCCATTATTGGTAACCATATATTCAGAATGTGTCATGCCAAATGTGTAGCCCAACACTTTATTGACAAATTCATTATTTTTTAAAGCATTTGTATAAATATCATCGGGAATTTCTGCTGGATACTTTATATCCATTGACACTTGCGATCCACAGCCTTCTTTGCTTTTTTTTGCAACTGTTAAAGATTTTGGCTCTCCTTCAAAACAATATCCATCGACTGTAATCTCATATCCATCTATAAATTCTTCAATTAATACAAATCTAGAGTTGCTATTAGCAATTGCTGTATAGTAATAATTTTGTAATTCTTGAATGTTATTAACCTTTGAAACGCCAAAACTACCTCTATTATCAATTGGTTTTATAATTACAGGATACCCTATTTCTTTACATGCATTTACAGCTTCGATATAATTATAAACAAGTGTAAATTTAGGAATTAAAACACCATGTTTATTAGCTGTCTGTCTTTGTACAAATTTGTTTGATGAAATTTGAGCATTCGCTAGATTTGGTCCTTTAAGACCAAGTCTTTCAGCAAGATATGATTGAGCAAAATGAGAATAATCACATTGATCAGAGACTACAGCATCAGGATTGATTGTTTTTGCAATATTAAAAATATTGTCTAAATCTCTATAATCAGATTGAAAAATTTTTTTAAAATATTGATTAGTGATATTATCATTGTTGATATCACTTGTGATGCCATATAATTCATGCCCTTTATTAATCAATAATTTAATTAGTGGTTCTTGCTCCCAACCGATATTAATTACTAAAACTCTCTTTGCCATATTCAATATTTAGCTTATTTAACGTTATCACTTCTCCTTTTGTAATAAATTCCTTGACTATATAATTTTGATTGTAAAATAAATCTCGGGCATCTAGACCGTTATAAAATCTCAAAAATTCAAAGTCTTCTGATTTTATATTTTCACCCACCTTAAGATCTCTTTTTGCAACACATCTATATAATATTGAGCTCTTGAAATCATATTCTTCTGCTTGAATTTGCAGTCTATCATTTTTGATATTAATAGCATTTTCAATTTCTCTAATTTGAGTTACCATCAATTTCAACTCATCAGGATCACATGCAAAAGAATTGCTATCTGGCGTACCTAAATTACGATTTAATGTGAAATGTTTTTCAATTACCTTAGCTCCTAATGTTACTGCAGCAGAGGCAATATGAGTTCCAATCGTGTGATCTGAAAATCCAACAGGATTGCCAAACATAGACTGATATGTGTTAATTAACCCAAGATTAACCTTGTCAGAGGGAGTAGGATATATACTATTACAATGCAAAATTATAAAATTATCATTACCTTGTTTTTTAAAAATATCTACAGCTCTAATTATCTCACTGTAAGCCGCTATCCCTGTTGAAAAAATAGTAGGTTTATTTAAGGATGCAATTTTTTCAATTATTTGAGGAAACGTGCCAATTTGTGCGGATGCAATTTTATATAATGGAACATTGATTTCTTCAAGAATTTCTACTGATTTTAAATAGGTAGGCGATGAAAAAAAAACTATATTTTTTTTATCACAATATTCTTTAAGAATATAATGCCACTCTTCCGGAAATTCTAGTTGTTTGACAAGATTTCGAGTAATACTATTCGGATTTAAATACAAACTATCTAATTGAATAGATTGAAATTTAATAGCATTTGCTCCTGATTCTACCGCTGCATCAATTGATTCCTTTGCAAGTGATAACTCTTGTCTATGATTTGAACCAATATCTGCAATTATATACGTTTTATCACCCCCAACTTCAAAACCCTTTATGTTAATTGTTTTTTGTTTCATTTATGAATTTTTTTAATTCTGTTAAAGCTTCTATTAATAATTCTGTATTAACTGAAAAAGAAACTCTCACATAACTCTGAAAGCTTTTTCCGTAAGAACTTCCTGGGATTAATACTACTCCAGTATTTGTTAATAATTGTTGGCAAAAAAGATCCCCAGTATCAATGCCATAAATCATTAAATTTACAAAATAATAAAAACCACCGCATGGTTTAAATTCTTCCCATTCCGGAAATATTTCTAAAACCATATCTCGGTTTTTCTTATAATACAAAGAATTTAAATGAATTTCATTTGTAGAATCTTCAAGATTTAATAGAATATGTTGGCTTATTGATGGAACACATGTTGCTAAATTTTGATGTATTATCAACATGCGATTGAAAATTTCTTGATTTTTACATATTAAATAGCCGATTCTAAAACCAGTCATAGCATGTGATTTTGAAAATCCATTTCCTATTATTAATTTTTCATAATTGAAAATTTTTTCAAGTCTTTCTGATTCGATGTTTTCATATATGTATTTATCGTAAATGAAATCTGTAACAATCCATGCATTATTTTTTTTTGAGTCATTTACTAGGTTATCTATTTCCTTCTTATTATAAAATTTTCCATCTGGATTATTTGGAGTGCAAACCAATATTACATCAAAATTAATATCTTGAATTTTATTTTGCCAATTGTCACTATACGTGTTAATGATTTCAATGTCATAACCAGCCATAATAGCAACAGCCTCATACCCAAGCCATGCAGGCTCTAGTATACACACCTTTTTTTTTGAAATGGCTGCTAAAGTATAATATAGTCCCTGTTTCAATCCAGGAACTAACATTACGTCTTTGGGAGAATATCCTTGATAAAACTTAGAAATTTTATCAAGTAATTCAAAAATTCCTTGTGCATTTGTATAATGTGAATACGCATCATTTAGTTTGTCAAAATTTTCTTGTATAGTCTTTGGAACTGAAAAATGTGTGTCACCTATACCAAGTGGATAAATTTTGGTTCCTCTTTGCCTCAAGTCATTTGATATTCTAGCCATTTCCATTGAAGCTGATGGCTTAAGTTTATTAAAATTAATTCCCATATAAATACTAACTACTTTCTAATTATATTATTATCAGATAAATTACCGTTCAAATTAACTCCATTATTTAAAACATTATTAGATCCTATTGATATGTCAAAATATGTAGTACTGCAAATACCAAATAAATTATTATTTTCAATTCTCACCCTTCCTGCGATTACGGAATTTGGTGCAAAATGATTATTATTACCTAAAATAGCTTCGTGACAAATTATTGAACCAGTATTTATATAATTAAAATCACCAACTTGGGATTCGCTACCTAAAATTGAACCAGCCAGAATAATATTCCCTACACCGATTTTTACTGAAGGCTCTATGTTTGCGTTTTTGTGTATGATATTCGGAAAATTAAATCCAATTTTTTTTAACTTTTCTATATTATAAGATCTTCTTTTTAAGTCACTTAACAAACTATATGTTATAAGTATATTTTGAAAACCATTTTCAAACAACTGAATTAATTCATTTTCTCCTCCAAGTACTTCGTTATTCATCACCAATGTACCAGGTTTCATTTGGTCATCAATAATTCCTACGATATCATATTCCATAGTTGATTCAATTGCATCAATACACATTTTAGCACCACCCATTCCACCAATTAGTATGATACCCTGTTTGGATTTTGATGGGACAATAAATTTTCGGTTTTTTAACTCAATATATTCTATTACATCAGACTCTTTTACAATTTCTAATTTATCAAATATTGAAATATCGATTGAGTTTTCATTAATTAACGTAAGCGCTTTCTTTGAAAATTTATTATGAAAACTACTGGAGCTGTTTTGTTTAATAACACCAACTTTTTCTAATTCTATTGAAGCTATATTTTCATTTGGCTTTTCATCATAAATCAAGGCTAAAATGTCTCCAACTTTAACTATTTGATTTAATTGAAAATTGTATAATAACCAACCTGACGAAGTAGCTTCAATATCAATAATCGTTTTAGAGGATTCTAATGAAAACAATTTATCTCCATATGATATCTTTTCTATATTATTTTTATAAATATCAACTATCTTATATTCGACATCAGATGTATTATACTTTTCAACTACAATTTTACTAATTACTTTCATCAATTAATTCTTTTATTGATTCAATAATTTTATTTTTGTTCGGCAAGGTTGCTTTTTCCGCATCCATAGAAGATGGAATAATTCCGTTATTACTAATTCTCCTTATATTAAAGCTTGTTTTTGTTTCTTTTAATATTTCACAAATAACTTCTGATCCAAATGATGCAAAACTAGACCCCTCCTCAATAATAAGTATTTTTTTTGTGTAGTTAACTGAATTCGAAAGAGATTTGCTATCAAATGGAAATAGTTTAGTAGGTGATAATACTTCACAAAGTATTTCTTCTTCAAAAAATAATTCATGTAAAATGTTTTGAACTTCTAACAACATACCTCCATAACAAAGTATAGTTAAATCTGGCTTTCTTTCTTTTGGAGTAATTCTAACTGTAGGAAACTCTTCGTTTGAATATTCAAATTTATAACCAAAAATCTCAACTTTACTTTGGATGGTTGTATATAAGATTTTGTTTTCAATTACTAAGAATGGGAAGGTATCTTGACATAAAATTTTATCGTAGATTATTTTCGGATCTATTAAATGATTTAAAACAACTACATGAAAATCTTGAATTCCTAAAAAATATTTTTCTATACTTTGACTATGAGTAGGGCCATAACCTCGATAACCGCCCATTGGAGTTCTAATTACTATCGGACATTTTACAGATTTGTTATACATTCTATAAAACTTACTTGTATGTTGTAAAATTTGATCTAGAGTCAATGTCAAAAAATCGCCAAACATTATTTCAACAATTGGTCTATACCCCTTTAATGCTAACCCATTTGAAATTCCAACTATTGCCGACTCGCTAATTGGAGTGTTTTTGACTCTACTTGGGAATAATAGGCTTAAATCTTTGGTTACCTTAAAAGCGCCTCCATACTCACCAGGATTAAATTTATTTGCACTTTCAATATCTTCTCCCAATAGAATAATCTTTTCATTTACGCTCATATTCTCCTTGAATGCAATATAAATTAGCTCATTATGCCTTTTGTTTGAAAATGTATCTAATTCATTAAATTGGATTTCAGATTTATTTTTTTCAACTTTGGAATTAAAATCACAATTTAAATTATCTTCAGATATAGCTCTTTCTATAATTTTTGAAATTTTATCATTTGCTTCTTTTTGAATTTTTTTAAATTCTTCGGGATGATTTATTGAAAATTTATTTATAATATCTTTATTGTTAATTTCTTGAATGTATTCCATGCTCCTATTATCATCACCTTTAGAATGTGAGTTTAACCTTGTTGTGTTAATTTGTATTAATGTAGAGCGGCATTCTCTTGTATTTATTACTGCTTTTTCTACTGTATAAAATAAATCTTCTAAATTACTAGTTTCCGTTTCAAAATAATCAAGCCCAAAACCTTTCGCTCGATCTTCAATATCACCAGAAAAGTTTTGTAGAAAACTAGTAGTTTGAGCAATTTTATTATTCTCTAATACAAAAAGTACTGGAGTTCCCCAAAGTGATGCAATATTAAATGACTCGTATAAAATTCCTTGACCCAATGTGCCATCGCCAATATATATTACAGAGATTGAGTTGTCATTATTTGTCTTATTTGCAAATGCAATACCAGTAGCAACAGGAGCCATTCCTCCTTGAACACCATTTGATAAATAATTTTTATTAAATAAGTGTTGACTACCTCCAATGCCACCAGAACACCCCGCCTTCTTCCCCATAATCTCAAAAATTAAACCTTCAATATCTTTTGTTCTTGATATATAGTGTCCATGACCTCTATGATTGGATATAACATAATCCTTTTCATTTAAGAATTTAGACACTGCAATCCCGGTAAATTCTTGACCGACACAAGTATGAACTGTTCCGTTTATTTTTCCTTCCTTGAAAAGTTCAAGTAATTTTTCTTCTACCATTCTTATCATTATAGCTTCAGAAATTTCTTTATAGTAGGTTGTTTCCATTATTTTAATCTGTTTTGTAATATTTGATGTTTCATTAATGCCATTTCCCAGTCTACAATGCTATCAATGTCTTGAGCCTCAACTTCATTCAATATTATTCCTCCTTTTTTTGTTCCAAAAATATTTTTATTTTCTAAACGAAAGAACTGACTTGTTTTGAACCAATAAAACTGACCAGCGTCAAAATATGCATTTGGCAAATCTTGGCTTCGCTTTATAACTTCATTTTCAGGAAAATTTTTTAGTAGCCCTTTCTGTTCAAAATCTAAATTATATGACCTCCAAATAGAAGAACTAAAAGGGCATATTGGTAAAACAACATCATATTGAGATGATTTTAATAAATCAAACCCCTCAACAAGATTTTTTTTTTGAATTAATGGTGCAGCTGCATAAATACAACAGCAATAATCAAAATATTTGCCAATTTTGGAATAAAAATTTAGCACCTCTAATGCAACATCTCCGGTTCCAGAAAAATCATCTGAATTAATTTTAGATCTTAGAAATGGTACTTTTGCCCCAAATTTCATTGAAATTTTTGCAATTTCTTCGTCATCTGTAGAAACCATAACCTCATCAAATAAATTAGACTTTAATGCTGCTTCAATTGAATAGTAAATCACAGGCATTCCTAAAAAATTTTTGATGTTTTTTCTTGGAATCCTTTTACTTCCTCCCCTTGCAGGTATTATTGCCAAACTACTCTTCATAAAATTTTTGGATTGTAGTTATCACATAATTCTGTTCGTCATTGGTCAATGTAGGATAAATTGGCAAACTAATACAACCCTTATAATATTCTTCCGCACATGGCATATCTCCAATCTTCCATCCAAATTTTTTATAATAAGGCATTAAATGTGTTGGAATATAATGTACTTGTGCGTAAATATTTTTACTTTTCAAATAATTATATAAATCATATCTATTCTCTACTTCAATAATATATAAATGATAAGCGTGGCCATCAATATAACCAGATTGAGATTTAATCCAATTCTTCTTTTCAAAGTATTTTGCATATTCGATTGCAATTTCTTGTCTTCTTTTAAGACCATAATCAGCTCTTTTTAATTGAGACGAACCTAATGCTGCTTGAAAATCTGTAAGCCTATAGTTAAAACCAAGTTCTTGCATTTCCATATACCAGCCAGGGTAATTATAATTTTCCATTCCTGATTTATTGCCTCCAATTGCCCAAGTTATATCATTTGAAAAGTCTTCATTTAATCTCGTAATTCCATGTGATCTTAACTTTAATAACCTATCATAAAGATTTTTATCATTTGTAGTAATCATACCTCCTTCTCCACATGCAATATGCTTGACTGGATGGAAAGAAAAAATTGCCAGATCAGCAAATTGTCCATTTCCACATTTTTGTAACTTATTTTTACTGTCTATAAAATATCCACCAGGTGAATGACAAGCATCTTCAATTATCCAAAGTCCAAATTCATTTGCAAGTTCCCTAAATTCCTCTAAATTAACAGCTCTCCCTGCAAAATCAACTGGTATTACACCTTTAAAAGTTCCTTTTGGTGAAGACTTTAATATAGATCTTACATTTTCTAAATCTATTAAATATGACTGAGGATTTATATCACAAAAAACAATATCAGCTCCAACATATTTAACACAATTTGCAGTAGCGGCAAATGTTATAGGAGTTGTAATAACTTTTTCTCCTTCCTTCAAATTCAACGCTAAAACAGCTAGATGTAATGCTGCTGTACCATTAGCTACTGCTACAGCATACTTACTACCAATATATTTTGCAAAGTGTTTTTCAAATTCATTAACACATGGCCCTTGAGTTAAATAATCTGATAATAGAGCATCTGTAACCGCTTTTAGGTCATCAGAGTTTATATCTTGCCTGCCGTATGGAATTGCTTTCATTATTAAAAGGTAAATTTACTATCAACATGTTTAACAATTAATGTTCTAAGTTCTTCTACGCCAACCCATTCATGATTAGTCCCTGAATTGTATGTAAATCCTTCTTCAACTTTTTTCGCATTAAAAGTATCAACAAAATTATCTATTGACCATTTTGGAATTTGAGGTATAATAGCGTAGTAATTTCCTAAATCATAGGTAAAGAATGAATCTGATGAAGTAATCATTTCTTCATGTATTTTTTCACCAGGTCTTATTCCAACAATTTTCTGTTCACAATTTGGTCCAATTGCTTTTGCAATATCAGTTATTTTATATGACGGTATTTTTGGAACAAAAATTTCACCACCCCAAGCAGTTTCTAATGCATGAAGTACCATGTCTACACCACCTTGTAAAGAAATATTAAATCTTGTCATTTCTGCAACTGTTATAGGCAATACTCCTTCCTCTCTTTTTTTAATAAAAAAAGGAATTACAGATCCATTTGAACCCATTACATTACCGTATCTCACAACTGAAAACACGATTGGATTGTCTCCTTTAATATTATTTGCAGCAATAAAAAGTTTATCAGAAGCTAATTTAGTTGCTCCATATAAATTAATTGGCGCTGCAGCTTTATCTGTTGATAATGCAACAACTTTAGTTACGCCAGTTTCTAACGCAGCATTAATTACGTTTTCCGCTCCATTAATATTTGTCTTGATACATTCCATTGGATTATATTCTGCAATAGGAACATGTTTCATTGCGGCAGCATGAATAATATAATCTACACCCTTAAAAGCTCTTCTCAATCTTTCATAATCCCTAACATCGCCTATAAAAAACCGAATTTGAGGAAACTTGCTTATTGGAAATTCTTGAGCCATCTCAAACTGCTTTTGCTCATCTCTCGAGAAAATTATTATTTTTTTTACTACGTTTTGATTTTTTAAAAAATAATTAGTAAGGGCTTTCCCAAGTGATCCAGTACCACCGGTGATTAAAATTGTTTTGTTATTGAACATTTGTTTCTATATTATAATTTAAATTAAAATATCCTCCATTTTCAATTGGATTAAACCCCAATCCACTTTGAGGTAAATTAGTGTGAATTCTAAGATTAAATACGTTATCCAAAATATCGTAAGGAGTTAATACATCCTTTCCTAACCAAATATACAATGGATAAATCCCCGGCCTGAGTTGTTTTGCAGGAATTATTATTTTGAGAAAAGTAGTCAATTTGTTTAATTTAATATTCATTTTTGGAATATTTGAAAGCATGTGACTTCCAGTTTCACTAATAAATGAGATAGTGAAATCACAATCAGCAATATTAGAATTATTTAAAATTTCAAATTCAATATTTATTTCGTTTTCATAATCTAAAATATCCGACAGACCCTTGATATTTACAATCCTTACTTCACCACTTCCTCTTCTAAAATTACTTCCATCGCTTGCCTTTAAAACATTTAAATTTACTGAATTAGCCTGCTTTAAGTAATTTAAAACAATATTGCCAGTATCACCATACTCTTTTAAAGAACCATTTTGCAACAAAATACTTTTTTTACACAACTCCTTTACCGCTGCCATATTATGACTTACAAATAAAACAGTTCTTCCTTCCCCATTACTTATATCTGCCATTTTCCCCAGACACTTTTTTTGAAATTCAGCATCGCCAACTGCTAGCACTTCATCCACTATTAATATTTCAGATTCAAGATGTGCTGCAACAGCAAAAGCTAGCCTAACATACATTCCGGAAGAATATCTTTTAACAGGTGTATCTATATGCTTTTCTACTCCAGCGAATTGAACAATCTCATCAAATTTTCGAGTAATTTCTGATTTTCTCATACCCAATATAGCACCATTAAGATAGATATTTTCTCTTCCAGTTAATTCAGGATGAAAACCAGTTCCTACCTCAAGTAAACTAACGATTCTTCCGCGCACTAGAATTTGACCAGTTGTTGGAGCAGTAACTTCTGATAATATTTTTAACAAAGTACTTTTACCTGCACCATTTCTTCCAATAATTCCTACCGTATCTCCTTTTTCTATTTCTAAAGAAATATTTTTAAGTGGCCAAATAATTGATTTTTCTTCTGTCAAGTTATCTTGATCAAGTCTAGGATTGTATTTTTTTTTGTTAAAAATTCCATTGAATGCATTTTCAATATCTTTTGACAAAGTTCCCGTTGAAAATTGTCCCAATTGATACGACTTCGATAGATTCTCTATCTTTATTGCTATATTATCCATTTTATATGGTGTCTATAAATGTTTTTTCAACTTTATTAAAAATTAAGATGCCTGTAATAACTATTATCATAGTCGTTAATAACGAAATGCAAAAGCTTTCGAATGTTATTGAGCCCTGACCCAAAATTGAAAATCGCAATCCCTCTATAACTGATGTCAAAGGGTTTAAATAAACTAAAGACCTCATTTTACCATGTACGCTATTTAATGGATAAACTACCGTTGTAGTATACATTAATAATTGAACAGAAAATGAAACTAATAGTGCAAGGTCTCTATATTTAGTTGTTAGTGCAGAAACGATCATGCCTAATCCTAAAGATTGTAAGGCCATTAATAAAACTAAGATTGGCACAAGAAAAACTTTAAATGTTAATTCAATTGGATAGCCATTATAATTATAATATATAATTATAATCAACAATAAAATAGACTGACTTATTAATCTAACAAGATTGG
>CANCPC010000083.1 GCA_947379965.1 Flavobacteriaceae bacterium
ATTTGACGAAATAAAATTAACACATATGAGTACGAATACTATATCTTAAAAACCCCACTATCCTATTTTAGACGGATTGCGTGGCGTTGCAGCATTGATGGTGGTTGCTTTTCACATCTTTGAAGCGCATGGTAAAAAACCACCTTTCGACCAAATTATAAACCACGGCTACCTTGCTGTGGATTTTTTCTTTTTATTATCGGGTTTTGTTATTGGCTACGCTTATGATGATCGATGGGATACAATGACAATTGGAAATTTCTTTAAACGTAGATTAATCCGATTGCAACCTATGGTCATTATGGGAATGGTAATCGGAGCTTTATTGTTTTATTTTCAAGATTCAGGATTGTTTCCAATCATTCATGATATACCGGTTTGGAAAATGCTTCTGGTAATGCTTATCGGATTTACATTAATTCCGCTTCCGCCATCTTTAGATATTCGCGGTTGGGTAGAAATGCATCCGCTGAACGGTCCAGGTTGGTCGTTATTTTATGAATATATTGCCAATATTATGTATGCTCTTTTTGTTCGGAAATTTTCGAAAACTGCACTTTCAATACTTGTATTTCTTTCCGCATGTGCCTTAATTCATCTCACGTTAACAAGTCCAAATGGAGATGTTATTGGCGGTTGGTCATTAGAACCTGAACAAATTCATATTGGTTTTACGCGAATGATGTATCCGTTTTTTGCAGGATTATTACTTTTCAGAATGGGAAAATTAATTCAAATCAAAAATGCTTTTTTCTGGTGTAGTTTAATGGTTATTGCAGCTTTGGCAATGCCAAGAATTGGCGGAAGCGAAAATGTTTGGGTGAATGGTATTTACGAATCGGTAGTAATTATTTTGTTTTTCCCACTGATTATATTTTTGGGAGCAAGTGGTGAGATTAAAAGTAAATTTTCATCAACAATTTGTAAATTTTTTGGAGATATATCTTATCCAATTTACATCACCCATTATCCAATTATATACATTTATACGGCTTGGGTAGTAGATACTAAAATCCCAATTAGCCAAGCATATCCAATAAGCATCATTACTTTCTTATCCTGCGTGGCACTTGGTTATGGTTGCTTGAAACTGTATGATATTCCGGTTAGAAAATGGATAAATACTAAATTAGCATAAATAGTAGCGAAAAGAACTATAAAAATTACCACTTTCGATAATGATATAAAAAATGGATTCGGTTCAATCGAATCCATTTTTTTGTTTCAAAAGAAATTGTTTTTACTACTTTTACATCCTAAATTAAATGCAAAATGTCGGTATCTAAAAAAGATTATAAAAGAATTACTACCAAGTCACTAATCGAAATGAAATCGAATGGAGAAAAAATCTCCATGCTTACCGCTTATGATTACTCTATGGCAAAAATCGTTGATGCTGCCGGAGTAGATGTAATATTAGTGGGTGATTCCGCATCGAATGTTATGGCGGGTCATGAAACGACTTTGCCTATTACATTAGACCAAATGATTTATCACGCATCAAGTGTAGTTCGCGCAATCTCAAGGGCATTGGTTGTAGTCGATTTACCTTTTGGAAGTTACCAATCGGATCCAAAAGAGGCTTTACGTTCTTCAATCCGAATTATGAAAGAAAGTGGCGGACATGCTGTAAAATTAGAAGGTGGAAGCGAAATAAAAGAATCGATCAAAAAAATATTAAATGCAGGTATTCCAGTTATGGGGCATTTAGGCTTAACCCCACAATCTATCTATAAATTTGGAACCTATACGGTTCGTGCCAAGGAAGATGAGGAAGCCAAAAAATTAATGGAAGATGCCAAACTTCTTGAAAAATTAGGCTGCTTTGCAATAGTTATAGAAAAAGTTCCTGCAAATTTAGCAGAGAAAGTAGCAAGAAGTGTTTCTATACCTATCATTGGGATTGGTGCTGGTAGCGGTGTTGACGGGCAAGTATTGGTTATTCACGATATGTTAGGTATGAATAATGAATTTAGTCCGAGATTTTTACGTCGGTATATGAATTTATATGAAAGTATGACTAAAGCAATTGGTCAGTATGTCACTGATATAAAAACAACTGATTTCCCAAATTCAACTGAGCAATATTAATTTAGACTTCTTATATTTTTAGAATAAACTTTGACGAATTAGACTAAAAAAATAGAGCCTTTATTACTTCAACTTGTAGAAATTATAAAATGACATCTAAACTTAGATCTACTCTAAAAATCTAATAAAAGAACCTTGATAACATAAAATACATAGATTTTTAGACTATTAAAAGTATCTAAATCTAAAATCTAAGAAGTCAAAAAGTCTAACCATCTAAGAAGTATAAATGAAAATCGTTTCCTCAAAAAACAATCTCCAAATTTTACACGAAGACAATCATCTTATAGTGGTTAATAAACGCGTAGGCGATATTGTGCAAGGAGACAAAACAGGTGACAAACCTCTTTCGGAAGTGGTGAAAGAATTTATTAAAGACAAATACAATAAACCTGGTGAAGTTTTCTTGGGAGTCGTACATCGACTCGATCGACCAACAACCGGAATCGTAGTTTTCGCTAGAACCAGCAAAGCTTTAACCCGAATGAATGAATTGTTTAGCAACCGCGAAACAAAAAAAACCTATTGGGCAATCGTAAAAAACAAACCTAAAAACAACGAGGATAAACTTGTTCATTACATCAAACGAAACGAAAAAAACAATACTTCTAAAGCACATGATAAAGAAGTTTCAGAAAGTAAAATCGGTAGTTTAGATTATAAAATAATCAAAGAACTAAATAATTATTTTGCCTTAGAAATAGATCTTCATACCGGAAGACATCACCAAATTAGAGCACAACTTTCGGCAATTGGTTCCCCTATAAAAGGTGATTTAAAATATGGTTTCGATCGAAGTAATCCGGATGGCGGTATTCATCTTCATGCTCGAAAACTTATTTTTGTTCATCCTGTAACCAAAGAAAATATTGAAATTGTAGCTCCAGTTCCCAATGACATAATTTGGAATGCAGTATAATTCTAAAAAAATGTATATTTACAAACAGTAAATAACCCTAAATAACGGAAAAAACATGAAAAAGATACCCCTAATTATCTGCTTTATTTCTTTTTTAAATTGCGCAGCACAAGATCATTTTTCAGGCATAAATACTTCTAATAGAGTTAGTATTTTGAATGTAGGTATTAACCCTGCAGAACTTTCAAATTTAACTTCTAAATATGAAGCCAATTTATTTTCAATAAGTATTAATGCTTCTAATAATAAAATTGGTTTCATCGATATTGTAAACGGAAATAATATTGAAAACAAAATTTTAAAAGGAAACGACCCCATAAATATGCGATTAGATTCAGAAATTTATGGCCCTGGATTTGGCATTAAAATGAATAAATGGGCATTTGGATTTAGTACTAAAGCCTATGCAAAATTAAATATGGTAGACTTTGACCCTAATTTAGGTAATGCAATTAATAGAAGTTTAAACAATCTTTCTCTAGGATCAACGATAATAAAAAACAATTATAATCAGCGGTTAAACGGAACTAGTTGGGGAGAAATTGGATTTTCAATGGCAAGAAATTTATTTGAAAATGAAAAACATAAATTCAACGCTGGCGCTACTTTAAAATTATTATTTCCAGGATCCTATACAAACTTTGGTTTAGATCAATTTCAAGGAACTATTAATGTGATTGGTTACGAAGCGTATTTGAATAATACTAATGCTAAATTAAACATTGCTTATTCTGAAAATCTAAACGGCAATTTTAAGGATTATACAAAATCAATGTTTGGACAAATGAATGGTGTTGCAGCAGATTTTGGTCTTAATTACCAATTGAAAGATAAAGATGGGTATAAAATAAAAACTGGTATATCGATTAAAAATATTGGAGGATTAACTTTTAATAATTCAGGTAATTCATCAACAAATTATTCTTTAAAAATTCAATCTACTCCTGCTCACCCAAATGGATTAGCAATGAGTCAATTTCAAAATAATACCGATATTATAGGAATAGAAGCTATTTTACAAAATAATGGCTACTTAACAAAAACAGAATCCAATACTATAATAAAAGTAAAATTACCAACTACATTTACTTTTTATGCTGATTTAAAGGTAAATTCAAAATTTTTCTTGACACTTTATACCCAACAAAAATTAGGTAACGATGCTGCTGACAATCAAATAACTACACAAAATATAGTTTCAGTAATTCCTCGATTTACACTGAAGAATTTTGAAATTTATTCTCCTTGGTCTTCAAATGAAATTTCTGGCACTACTGGAGGTTTTGGACTGAGAATATACGGTTTATATTTTGGTTCAAGCTCTATTGTAACGGCATTGGTTAATGATACAAAACAAGCCGATTTATACTTAGGATATACATTTGGATTAAAATAATTTAATTTTTTTTTATTAATTATCGATGGATTTTAAAACTGATATTGGTTACCGAAAAGAAAGTTTGATAAAGTTATTGAATGCCGTTATTGTTCACGAAAACGAAATTATTAAAGCTTTATATGAGGATTTCAAAAAGCCAGCTTTTGAAGCGGTTCTTACTGAAACCAGCTATGTAATTTTAGAATTAAAAGACACAATAAAAAATTTGAAGAATTGGGCAAAGCCAAAAAGAGTCTTCCCTTCCCTACTCAATTTTCCTTCAAATGATTATATCTATAAAGAACCTTACGGCAAAGTATTGATACTTGCGCCATGGAATTATCCTTTTCAATTGGCTCTTTGTCCACTTATTTCGGCTGTTGCTGCGGGAAACCAAATCGTAGTTAAACCATCCGAACTTACCCCGAAAACTTCCGAGATTATTGCCAAAATAATCGCAAAAGTATTCGACAAAAACCATGTTGAAGTGATCGAAGGCGGAGTTGAGATTTCGCAACAATTACTTGCTCAACGGTGGGATTATATTTTTTTTACAGGAAGTGTAGCTGTTGGAAAAGTAGTTGCAAAAGCAGCTGCCGAAAACCTAACCCCTGTAACATTAGAACTTGGCGGGAAAAATCCATGTATTATTGACGAAACCGCTAATCTTAAATTGGCCGCAAAAAGAATTGTTTGGGGAAAATTTATGAATGCTGGACAAACTTGTATTGCACCGGATTATATTCTCATTCAAAAAGATATGAAAAGCCATTTCGTAAGCTATTTGAAAGAGGAAATCACCAATGCCTATGGTCATAACTCTTCGGAATCGCCTGATTTTGCAAGGATCGTAAATACTAAAAATTGGCAACGGTTAGTCGATATGATTAATCCTGAAAAAGTAATTTTCGGCGGTCAAACAGATATAGAAAGTTGCTACATCGCTCCTACACTTATTGAAGAGGATTCGACTGATACTTTAATCATGGCTGGTGAAATATTTGGTCCATTATTGCCTATCCTCACTTACGAAAATGAAAGTGATATAGACAAAATAATATCAAAATACGAAAAACCCCTGGCTTTATATGTCTTCACCGAAAACCAAACTTTTTCAAAAAAAATTATTAAGAGCTATTCATTTGGTGGAGGTTGCATCAATGATACGGTGGTTCACTTTTCGAATAAACGAATCCCTTTTGGCGGTGTAGGTCACAGTGGTATTGGCGCTTATCACGGACGTCTTAGTTTTGATGTTTTTTCACATCAAAAAGGAATTGTAAAAAAAGCAAATTGGCTAGATTTACCAATGCGTTACGCACCTTATAAAGGTAAATTAGCAACTATTAAAAATATATTTAAATGGATATAAATAATGAAAAAACAGTAAGCGAAGCTATTAATTATCGACGCTCTGTTCGGAATTTTAAACCTGATCCTTTAGATGAGAAAAAAGTGGAAGAATGCATTCACTTGGCAACATTAGCAGCAACAAGTAGCAATATGCAACTTTGGGAATTTTATCATATTACTTCTTCTGAAATCATAAAAGAACTTTCACAGGCTAGTTTTGATCAAGGAGCTGCAAAAACAGCACAACAAATTGTAGTAGTTGTTGCTAGAAAAGATTTGTGGAGAAAAAGAGTACAATCAAATATTGCGTTTTTGAAATCGCAATATGGAGATAAACCTGTATCAGAATATTCAAAGAGAGAAAAATTTGCTTTAGGTTATTATCAAAGAGTAGTTCCAAGTATTTACTTTGATTTTTTGGGAATAGTAGGATTGTTAAAATATTTAGCTTTTCAATTAATCGGAATATTTAGACCTATATATAGACAAGTACGTTTAAGCGATATGCGAATTGTTGCACATAAAAGTGCTGGACTAGCTGCCCAAAATTTTATGATAAGCATGGCTGCAATCAACTATGATACTTGTCCAATGGAGGGTTTTGATTCTCGAAGAGTAAAAAAAGTATTAGATTTACCCTTTTCCTCCGAAATAAACATGATTATAGGTTGCGGAATTAGAAATGAAAATGGTGTTTATGGCAAACGCTTTAGAGTTCCATTTGAAGAAGTCTATTTCAAAAAATAATAATTTTAAAAAATAAAAAAACACTATGGAACTAATTAATGACCGAATAGCAGCGATTAAAACAAATGGATATCAGCTCGATTTTGGAAATGTTTTCGAACATGCCTTCAATAATTATAAAAAAATAGCATTATATGCAGGTTTAGTTTTTTTTGTCTTCACAATAGTATTTGCAATAGCTATATCGATGGGATTGGTTTCTTATATAGGAGTTAAAAATATGGAGGAGTTCAATACGAATATTAAACATTATTCTACGGTAGAAATTATGCCTACGAATATTTTATTACCACTTGAAGCCGGTTTACTATTATTTTCTAGTATAATAGCTCCATTTACAGCTGCTTTTTTCAAAATGGCTCATTGTGGAGAAAATGGAGAAGAATTTCATGTGTCAAATATGTTCGGATATTATAGAACGCCATATTTTTGGAACCTATTTTTCGGAACTTTTATAATTTCTCTATTAAGTTCTGGGTTTTCAATTTTATTAGAATTATCCGGATTTCAATTTATTGGAACTATAATTTCATTACTAATATCATTTCTATGCTTTTTGACAATTCCATTGATTGTTTTTGGAAATTTGAATGCCATTGATGCTATAAAATCTAGTATTATTATAGTTTCAAAACAACCCATAGTACTTTTAGGATTATTAATTGTTGCAATAATAACTGCCTTAATTGGTCTGTTTGGCTTTTGCATCGGAATATTTTTTACTTATCCTTTTATATATTCAATGTATTACGCCATTTACAGTTCTATTATTGGTTTTGATACTGAAGAGGATAAAGAACAATTTGATTATGAAATTTAGTTTTTAGACCACAATAAATTTATAATTACTATAAATACAAGCGATTAAAAGCACATCTAAAAATTAACACTACCTTCGTGCTAAATTAAAGAGGCAAACGTACTAATTGTTTTTGCTTCATAAACACAATTTATGTCATTCAACTCATTAGGATTATCTGATGCTTTATTGAAAGCCATCAGCAAAAAAGGATATACAACCCCTTCTCCAATACAACAAAAAGCCATTCCACCCATCTTAGAAAGCAAAGATGTATTAGCATCAGCACAAACAGGAACAGGAAAAACAGCGGGTTTTACGCTACCTATTTTACAATTATTATCACTAGGAAAACAACTAAGTCACCGACCTATTCGAGCACTAATACTAACGCCAACCAGAGAATTAGCCGCACAAGTCTTTGCCAATATCAAAGAATACAGTGAATTTTTAGATATACGCAGCGCCGTAATTTTTGGAGGCGTAAACCAAAAACCACAAGTGGCGCAATTACGTCAAGGAATTGATATTTTAGTCGCAACTCCCGGAAGATTAATCGATTTGCAAAATCAAGGTTTAGTTTCCCTTTCTAAAGTAGAAATCTTAGTTTTAGACGAAGCCGATCGTATGCTAGACATGGGATTCCTTCGTGATATCGAACGGATTATGAAAATATTACCTCCAAGAAGACAAAACTTAATGTTTTCGGCTACTTTTTCTAAAGATATCAAGAAATTGGCAATGGGAATTTTGCATAATCCCGTTCAAGTTGAAGCAACACCAGAAAACACAACTGTTGATGCTATTATTCAAAAAATATATCATGTTGCCAAAGAGAAAAAAACAACATTAATTATTAAACTTATTTCGGAAGGAAACTGGAAACAGATTTTAGTATTTACCCGAACCAAACAAGGTGCCAACAAACTGACTGAAAGCATGAATAATGCCGGTATTATCGCCGCTGCCATTCATGGCAATAAAGGTCAAGGCGCTCGAACCAAAGCATTAGCTGGTTTCAAAGATGGAAGCGTAACCGCTTTAGTCGCTACTGATATTGCCGCTCGAGGCTTGGATATTCCCTTATTACCGCATGTTATCAATTTTGAATTACCAAATATTCCCGAAGATTATGTTCACCGAATTGGTCGTACTGGAAGAGCTGGAGCAAGTGGCGAAGCCATTTCATTAGTAAGTCCAGACGAAACTACTTTTTTACGTGACATAGAAAAACTGGTTGGTATTAAATTGCCATCCCAAATGATTGCCGGTTTTGAACCAGATCCAAACGCTTCAAAAGAACCTATTAAACAAGGACAAGGCAGACAACAACGCAATTCAACTCCAAGAACATCAAAACCGACTACTTCACCTCGAAGTGGGAATAATAGCTTTGGTCCAAGACGCCCCAATCAGAATAATGACAGACGATCTAGTAAATAAAGGATTTTTGATTGAAGATTAACGATTACTGATTTAAGATTTAGTTTTAATTAATAGTATAATTTCTATTTTGAAAAGTCTACATATCTGAAATCATAAATCATAACCCGAGAGCATTGCTCAATCAGCCGAAGCAATCAAAATCTGCAATTTCTACCCTAACCAACCATCACGATCCAAACTTCGATACTGAATTGCTTCAGCAATATGGACGGAAATAACCTTGGGAGCAGCTTCTAAATCGGCAATTGTTCGAGCTACTTTCAATATCCTGTCATAAGCTCGAGCCGAAAGATTGAGTCTTTCCATAGCCGTTTTCAATAAATTTTTTGAAGTATCGTCTAGAGCACAATATTCGCGAATGTGTTTGGTATTCATTTGCGCATTATAATGTATGTTTTCCATTTGGGCAAAACGTTCCGTTTGAATTTCACGAGCACTTGTAACGCGTTTCCGAATTTCAAAACTACTTTCTGCTTTTTGATCTTCAGATAATTTTTCGAAAGGAACAGGCGTCACTTCTATATGAATGTCGATTCGGTCTAATAAAGGACCTGAAATTTTACTTAAATACCGTTGCATTTCGTTTGGCGAAGAAGTTTGTGGTGAATCAGGATCGTTAAAAAAACCACTCGGACTGGGGTTCATACTTGCCACCAACATAAATGACGATGGATACGTCACGGTAAACTTGGCTCGTGAAATGGTAACTTCTCGATCTTCTAGCGGTTGACGCATTACTTCGAGAACATCACGCTTAAATTCTGGTAATTCATCCAGAAACAAAACGCCGTTATGCGCCATTGAAATTTCTCCGGGTTGAGGATAACTTCCTCCTCCAACGAGCGCGACATTTGAGATCGTATGATGCGGACTACGAAACGGACGCTGATTCATCAAACCACCATCTTTCAATTTTCCTGCAACGCTATGAATTTTGGTAGTTTCAAGTGCTTCACGCAAGGTCATGGGCGGCAAAATACTGGGTAATCTTTTGGCAAGCATTGTCTTTCCGGAGCCTGGAGGCCCAATGAGAATGATATTATGTCCGCCCGCTGCCGCAATTTCCATGCAACGCTTTATACTTTCTTGCCCTTTTACATCACTAAAATCGAATTCTGGAAAGTCTAAAGTTTTATAAAATTCGGCTCTAGTGTCGATTATAGTTGGTTCTAAATTTCCTTTCCCTTCCAGAAAATCAATAACTTCCTGAATATTCTCAATACCATAAACATTTAATCCTGCAACAATTGCCGCTTCTTTTACATTTTGTTTCGGAAGAAAGAAACCTTTAAATCCTTCCTCTTTTGCTTTTATTGCAATGGGTAAAGCGCCACGAATAGGCTGTAAACCCCCATCTAATGACAATTCACCCATAATAATATATTGGTCTACTTCCTCTGCTTTAATTTGTAACGAAGCCACAAGAATACCAATAGCCAGCGTCAAATCATAAGCTGAGCCTTCTTTGCGCAAATCGGCTGGAGCCATATTAATAGTGATTTTCTTGCCTGGCATTGAATAATTATTATTCTTAAGCGCAGCAGCAATCCGATAACTACTTTCTTTTATAGCATTGTCAGGCAAACCAACTAGATGATAGCCAATACCCTTGTCTATATTCACTTCTACAGTAATAGTAGTTGCTTCTACACCAAAAACAGCACTTCCAAATACTTTTACTAGCATCTTATTGTAATTTGAATCTAAATTTAGTAAAAAAATACTTTCAAAACTAACTATTTCAAGCCAATTACTTTGGAGTACCCTATTTGTTAAAAACTATTTCATCCAATCATGCTTGTCGTATTACATACGAATGCTACTGATTCAGGAGTACTAATATTGTGGAATGATAAAATAATATTAAATATAAAAAACTTGCTATTACTTGATTTCTATAAACATTTGTGTTTACCTCTGTTCTAAATTATAAATTCAATATAAAATTTTATTGTAATTTGATAAATACTTTTTTTTCTAAATCAGACTAATTAATAGCAGAATCCTCATAAAAATCAATTAATTGATTTAATTAGAAAAATAATAAGAAAATTCAATCAACT
>CANCPC010000084.1 GCA_947379965.1 Flavobacteriaceae bacterium
AGACCCATTGATGGTTTAATTGCCTATCATATTATAAATAAATAATTTATGGAAATTGCTATCATAGCTCATGACGGTAAAAAAAACGAAATGGTTCATTTTTTAAACAAAAACAGAGCCCTTTTACAACAAGAAAGAATTCAGTTAATATCCACAGGAACAACAGGGAGTAAGGCGGAAAGCATTGGACTTAAAGTAAATAAGATGCTTTCAGGTCCTATGGGTGGAGATGCACAAATAGCAGGAAGAGTTGCGGAAGGTAAAACAAAAATGGTACTTTTTTTTAAAGATCCTTTATCTAGTCATGCTCATGAAGCCGATATCAACATGTTACTTCGCGTATGTGATGTTCACAATATTCCTATTGCAACAAACGAAGCTGCGGCACAGTTATTATTAAATGCTATAGCACTGCAATCATAGAGATTTCTATATTTAAGTTTTTTGGCAAACATGCCACTTGGACCGTTTCACGAGCTGGAGCGGTTTTTTCGTTAAAGTAGGATCCGTAAACGGTGTTTATTTTTCCAAAATCATCCATATTTATGATAAATATCGATGATTTAACAACGTTTTCAAATGTCATTCCTGAAGCTTCCAATACTGCTTTCATGTTTTGCATTACTTGATCTGTTTCGGCTTCAATGCTTGAAGTTACTAATTCTCCAGTTTTTGGATTAATCCCAATTTGTCCAGAAGTATAAAGAGTATTTCCTATAAGGACGGCTTGATTATAGGGACCGATTGGGGCTGGTGAGTTTTCTGTAAAAATTATTTTTTTCATGCTATATTTAAGTTTGAATAGATTATCTAAAGTTTGTACTTCGTTTATCCCATTTTATGTCACTTAAAACTCCTGATTTTATTCCAATGAAGAAATTCCAGTTGGCATTAGATCCAAAAGGGGTCCAATTAAAACTCATTCTCCAACTCAATAAATCTCTTTCAAAACGAAGCTGGGTATAAGTAACACCGTTATGAACAAAATCATACCCTGTTGATATTCCACCTTTCCATTTAGGAGTAATGTCAGTATTTGCTGAAACCATGATCGAATTGGAAACAATTGTATTTTCTCTTTTACTATTTCCATAGGTTAAAGAGTAGGCGAATGTCATATCCCAAGGTAATTTTGTGTTAAAAAATTCTGAAATTTTATCAAAACCATCCTCCTCATTATTCTTAAACTGGCTTTTACTCAAATCATTTATATCTGTGCTTTTTCCGAATAAATCATCTTCTCGTCCTCCATTTCTTTGACCTTGTTCATTTTTATCTTTCTTATTAGATTCGGTTTTTTTGCTTGAAATAGAATAGTTTAAAGTCATATTGGCACTCGTCATTCTAAATAAACTACCTCCGTTATCTAAATTATATACATTAATTCTATTTCCGGCATTATCAATAGCATAAGGATCTAAAGTGGCTCCAAAATTTACATTCATTTTCTTGTCAAATAATTGAGTTCCACCACTTAATCTAATTGGTGACCATGCAAGGATATTTTTTCCATCAGCATCAAAATTATAACTTGTAGAAAGATTTAAATTGTTAAGAAGCATGATTTTTTTTGGTTCTGTTTTTGTAGAATCTTTATCTGCAACTTTCGCTTCAAAAGTATTGCTTAAATCGAAACCAACTGTATTTGAATTGGATAAATTTGGCACCCCAAAAACGCCTCCTTCAAATCGAGTATATTGTTTTGTCATGGTTCCGCTTGCGTCTGTAGCATAGGTATCATAATATTTAGCAAAACTTGGTTGGTAACTGTAGGAAATAGAGGGGCGCATTACGTGACGAATCGATTTTATTATTTTGTCATCACCAAAATTAAAAGTTCCATAAATAGTCGTTCCTAAACTTGATGTAAATGAATAGGTTCTATAAGCATCAAAACCATTAACAACTTGATCAACAACTTTGCTTTGTGATGTATTATAATTTCTTTTAAGTGTTTTTATATACCAAATTTCTTCATAATTTGCCGAAGTAGAAGCACTGAAATATTTAAACAATTTAAAATTTGTACTAATCGGAATACTTTGCTGAAGTCCAACTTTTGCATTATCAAACATTTGTTTTTTGAAAAATAGAGTGTCTGTTGTTGTAAAACTGTTTTTTCCACTCAAATTATATTGCAAATTTATATTCTTAAAAAAACCTTTTTTAACGCCATCTTTTCCAACAAAAGGATAGATTCGATCTATACTAAATTGCACATTTGGCAAAGTCATGTTAATTTCGGATGTTTGAGTATTTTGAGAATGATTGGCGGTTAACGACAATCTTGCTTGAGGTATTCCGCTAAACGTTCTACTATAGGATATAGAGGAACTTAAAGTATTATTTAAGTTAGAACCTATATTAGCTTGATTTATAGATTGTTTAAAATATTTACTGCTTCCTAGATTTACAGATGCAGTGAAACTTGAATTAGGATTTGATTTAGAGTCTCTTGAATGAGACCATTGTATATTGTAAATGTTTTGCTTCGAATAATCAGGATAGCCTCTTTCGCTATTAATTAAATTTTCAAATCGAATATTAATATTTCCTCTATAATTATAACGTTGTGCATAATTAGACTGAAAGCGCATTGCATAACTTCCATTAGTATAATAATCACCAAGTGCTGTTAAATCATAATTGTCACTTAGTGCAAAATAATATCCCCCATTTTGAAGAGAAAAACCTCTTGTATTAGAGTCATTATAGCTTGGTAATATTACCCCTGAAATACTAGTTTCTTTCCCCATTGGAAAAAAGGCAAAAGGCAAAGCAATAGGAGTAGGTACATTTGCAATTACCATATTCGTTAATCCAGTGACTACTTTTTTTCCAGGGATAAATTTTACTTTATTTGTTTGAAAATAATATTCTGGATTATCTACATCTTTTGAAGTAGTAAATCGAGCTCCTTTTAAAAAATAAACGGAATCATTTTCTTTTTTTGTTATAGCTGCTTTAACTTTAAATTCGCCTTGATCGGTTCTTGAATTCCAAATTAAAGCCTTTTTTGTCTTAAAATTAAAGCGAATAGAATCAGGTTCAATAACGTTCTCTCCTTGTTTAAAATTTGGAAATTGTGTGTAAATACCAGTAGAATCTTTAATTCGTCCTGCGTATACTTCATTTTTTTGATAATCCATCACAATTATACCAGACTTTAGCTCAATGTCTTGATAATATAGTTCAGCCTTGTCATATAAAGTAATTAGCTTTTTCTTTTGCTGAATTTTGGCATATTTTTTCGCTGTATATTTTACTTTTCCATCAAGAAATGTCTTAATTTTTAGAGTGTCTTTTTTTAGAGTATCGTTTTCGATTTTAGCAATAGGAACTGATTTATTGGCTGTTACTGAAACACTGTTCGAATTTTCTTTTTGAGTTTTTGGTAATTTAACTATATTTTTTTTTGTAATATCTTGTGAGTATAATTTAGCAGATCCCAATGTTAGGAAAATTGATAATAAAACGATATTAAATAAGTTTGTATTCAAAGGTTTTAATGCTATTTTTGTAGAAATTTCGTTTGTTTTTTGACGTGTCAAATTTACATATAAATTTTTGGCAAAAATAATCAATTAATAAATTTATAACCTTACAGTTTAAAATATAATTATAAATAGTTTTATATCTATGTTCTATAAAAATAATATTCTATTTGCTTTTTTTCTTACTCTAATTTCTTTTTCTGGTTTTAGTCAATCCAATGTTTTTAAAGTTGTTCTTGATGCTGGGCATGGAGGTCATGATGCGGGAGCTCATTATTATGGCCATTTAGAAAAAAATATAGCACTCGCGATAACTCTAAAAGTAGGTAAGATTTTAGAACAAAATTCTTCAATTGATGTTCTTTACACTCGAAAAACAGACGTATTTGTAACATTGAAAGATAGAGCCAACATTGCAAATAAAGCTAAAGCAAGTTTGTTTGTTTGTATACATTGTAATGCTAACAAAAATCCGGGGGCTTCTGGTACTGAAGTATATGTTATGGGAATGTCGAGAGCGGGTATGAATTTTGAAGTTTCTAAAACTGAAAACTCGGTAATCTTTTTAGAAGATAATTACAAACAGACCTATAAAGGATTTGATCCTAATAATGTCGAAACATTAATTGGCTTAAAACTAATGCAAGAAAATAATTTGTCTAATAGTATTAGTTTGGCATCCAGAATTCAAGATAATTTTATAAGTGAAAAAATTGAATCTAGGGGAGTAAAACAAGAGCCTTTATGGGTTTTAGATGCTTCGGTTATGCCGGGGGTATTGATTGAAACAGGTTTTGTATCTAATCCAAATGAAGGTAATGTTTTAGAAAGTGAAGAAGGACAAAATGCACGAGCCAGAGCTATTGCAAATGCAATTATTAGTTATAAGACAGAGTATTTTGGTAATGATGATTCGGAAATAGTTGAAAAACCAAAAAATGAAGCTACTTCTATAGTTAAAAACAAAATTAATTCAGACAATATAGGTTCAAATAAAACAGTTAGTAATGATGATAAGCAAGGTGTTTATTTTAAAGTGCAATTATCTGCAAGCCCAAAAAAAATGGAGTTATCGCCAAAAAATTTTAAAGGATTAAAAAATGTTTCAATTGAAACAGAAAATAAAATCTACAAATATATTTATGGAGGTACAACTGATTATAATGAAGCTAAAAAACAGTTGAAAGAAGCTAAATCGAAAGGGTATAATTCGGCTTATTTAATTGCCTTAAAAAATGGAGAAAAGATTAGTATTCAATCCGCAATCAATAATTAATTAACAGCAAGTTTAATTTATTTTATATTAAATTTGTAAAAACACTTAAATTTTGAAATTAACAAGAGAAATTAAAACAGCAATATTAGTAATTTCAGCAATTTTACTATTTATTTGGGGATATAGTTTTCTAAAAGGAAGAGATCTTTTTACCAATTATAAAACTTTTTATGTTGAATACGATAATGTAGAGGGCTTGTCAAAATCAGCTCCAGTTACCCTAAACGGATTAACAATTGGTAAAGTTAATACCATTAATATTAATGAAAATACAGGAAAATTATTAGTAGAATTGCAAATTAAAACAGATTTTCCAATATCTAAATCCAGTGTAGCAAGTATTTATGAACCAGGTTTTATAGCCGGAAAACAAATTTCAATTACTCCTAATTTTGATGATAAGTCTATTGCTGAAGATGGACAAAAATTACAAGGAAAAACTTCATTAGGATTAACTGCCTCTTTAACTGAAAAATTAGCTCCTACTCAACAAAAATTAGATAAATTATTGGTCAATGCAGATGTTTTGATTTCAGGAATTAACAACGTTTTGGATATAAAAGGACAGGAAAATTTAAAAAAGAGTCTATCCGAATTAAGTAAAACTATCGAACAATTTCACAAAGCTTCCGGAAGTATAAATACACTTTTAGACGATAATAAAACCCAAATAAAAGGAGTTGTAACCAATTTTAATAAAGTTTCAAGTGATTTTTCTAAAATATCGGATTCTTTGACCAAGGCCAATTTAGGGAAAACAGCTAAAAACCTAGAGAAAACATTGGCTAATGTAGATAAAATAATAGCTAATCTTCAAACTGGGAAAGGAAGTATGGGTAAAATGTTGAATGATGAAGCTTTGTATAATAACATAGCTAAAACTTCAAAAGAATTAGAATTATTGTTAGAAGATCTAAGACTCAATCCAACACGTTATGTAAATGTTTCTCTATTTGGAAAGAAAAACAAACCCTATGTTGAACCTGTAAAAGACACGGTTTCAAAAGCTAAAAACTAGCAATTATGAGCTATTTAGACAATGTTTTATTTGCAATACTTCTGGTTTTAGGTTTTGGATACTTTTATTCCAATATCAAAAAAATCATAAGAAACATCAATCTTGGTACTGCCATAAATCGCAAAGACAATTCTAAAGCTCGTTGGAAAAATATGGCAATGATTGCTCTCGGCCAATCAAAAATGATCAAAAGACCAGTTGCTGGAATTCTTCACATCATTGTTTACGCTGGTTTTATTATCATTAATATAGAATTATTAGAAATTATCATCGATGGTTTATTCGGAACGCATCGTGTTTTTGCCTTTTTAGGAATTTTCTATGATGTGCTAATTGGTTCTTTCGAAATATTAGCATTAATGGTTCTAGTTGCTGTTTTTATTTTTTGGATAAGAAGAAATAGTATCCAATTAAAACGGTTTGCTAATAAAGATTTAGATGGTTTTCCCAAAAAAGATGCTAATTATATTCTCTATTTCGAAGTCGTTTTAATGTCATTATTTTTATTAATGAATGCTTCCGATTTACATTTGCAAAACATTTCTGGAGGTTTCTCCCATTTTATAAAAGCAGGTAGCTTTCCTATTAGTCATTTCATAGAACCCATATTTAATGGTACTTCGAACGAATTAGTAATGCTATTAAATGAACTTTTTTGGTGGTTGCATATTATCGGTATTCTAGTTTTTATGAACTATTTGTATTTTTCAAAACACCTTCATATTTTGCTGGCTTTCCCCAACACCTATTTTGCGGATTTGAATCCAAAAGGCCAATTGAACAATTTAGAATCCGTTACCAATGAAGTGAAATTGATGATAGATCCCAACGCCGATCCCTATGCAGCAGCACCCGCAAACGAAATTGCAATTCCAAGTAAATTTGGCGCAAGTGATATTCAGGATTTAAATTGGGTTCAATTGCTGAATGCTTATACCTGCACCGAATGTGGTCGTTGTACCTCCTCATGTCCGGCGAATATAACTGGAAAAAAATTGTCGCCTCGTAAAATTATGATGGCCACAAGAGATAGAATCGAAGAAGTAGGCAAAAATATTGACGCTAATAAAGGGGTTTTTGTACCGGATAACAAATCGTTATTAAACGATTATATCACACCCGAAGAACTTTGGGCTTGTACATCATGCAACGCTTGTGTCGAAGAATGTCCCGTAAATATCAGTCCGCTTTCAATAATTATTGACATGCGACGTTATTTAGTAATGGAACAAAGTGCTGCACCACAATCACTCAATGCTATGATGACCAATATCGAAAACAACCGAGCGCCATGGCAATACAACCAGCAAGACCGATTAAATTGGAAAAACGAAATATAGTTGATGCGTTTAATCGGTTAATCGATTAAACGTTTAACCGATTAAACCAAAACAGATGCAAGAAGTTTTAATAGTACCTACAATGGCCGAAATGCTGGCTCAAGGCAAGCAACCCGAAGTTTTATTTTGGGTAGGTTGTTCCGGAAGTTTCGATGATAGAGCCAAGAGAATTACAAAAGCATTTGTCCGAATTCTAAATCGTGCTAATGTTTCTTTTGCCGTTCTTGGTACCGAAGAAAGTTGTTCTGGCGATCCTGCAAAAAGAGCCGGAAACGAGTTTTTGTTTCAAATGCAGGCAATGACAAATATCGAAGTGTTGAACGCCTACGAAGTCAAAAAAATAGTTACTGCCTGTCCGCATTGTTTCAATACTATAAAAAATGAATATCCAGAATTAGGGGGAAAATATGAAGTTTTACATCATACTGAGTTTCTTAAATCCTTACTCGACGATGGAAGATTAACTATTGAAGGTGGACAATTCAAAGGAAAAAGAATCACTTTTCACGATCCTTGTTATTTAGGAAGAGCCAACAATATTTATCAAGCACCACGCGATTTAATTCAAAAACTTGATGCTGAATTGGTCGAAATGAAACGTTCTCGTGCCAACGGATTATGCTGTGGAGCGGGTGGCGCACAAATGTTTAAAGATTCGGAACCCGGTAATAAAGAAATAAATATCGAAAGAACCGAAGATGCTTTAGAAACCCAACCAGATATTATTGCTGCGGGTTGTCCTTTTTGCAATACCATGATGACAGACGGAATCAAAAATAAAGAAAAAGAAGGCGAAGTTAAAGTGCTCGATATCGCGGAATTAATTGCTAACGCACAGGATTTGTATATCTAATAAAAATATTGATTTACGATTCCAAAACTTATAATTTATAACTCATAATTCATAAATAAAATGCTAATTCCTTTCGAAAATTTACCCGAAGAATCCAAAATATGGATTTATCAATCCAATAGAAAATTTTCTGACTCAGAATTTTCTGAAATAGAAACTGATCTAATATCTTTTCTAGAAAAATGGGAAGCTCACAGCGTAGGTATTGAATCTTCCTATCAATTGAAATACAATCGTTTTATAATCATAGCCGTAAATCAAGAGGTTCAAGCTGCAACTGGCTGTTCGATTGATAAATCAGTTCAGTTTATCCAAAATTTAGAGCAAAAATACAATGTTGATTTATTGGATAAAATGAATGTTACTTTCAAGAATGGGGAACATATTGCGCACAAATCTTTAATTGATTTCAAAAAAATGGCCAAAGAAAAAGCCGTTACCGAAAACACAATTGTTTTCAATAATTTAGTGAATACTATTCAAGAATTTAAAGAATCTTGGGAAGTACCTGCAATGGACAGCTGGCACAGTCGTTTTTTCTAAATCTAAAATATTCAGAGATTTTTTTTTATAGCTTTTGTCAATAAATTAAAGAAAAAATGAATTGTTAATGTTCCTTTTGCCGACCTTTATGTATTTTTAATGTTTTATCTCAATAAAATAATCGTGAAAATATTCCAAATAGTCATTCAAGTAGCAATCATAAAATAGATTTTAATTTTAAAAATTATTTGTCTAAAAACTATTTCATTTTACCTAAATTCGTGACGTTAAAAAATATACATGAAAATAGCAATTGTTTGTTATCCAACATTTGGAGGAAGTGGCGTAGTAGCAACAGAATTAGGCCTTGAGTTAGCGCGTCGTGGACATGAAATCCATTTTATTACTTACAGTCAACCTGTTCGATTGGCTTTATTGAACGCAAATGTTCATTATCACGAAGTAAATGTTCCAGAATATCCTTTGTTTCATTTTCAACCCTATGAATTGGCTTTATCGAGCAAATTAGTAGATATGGTGAAGTTGCATAAAATAGAATTGCTGCATGTACATTACGCAATTCCACATGCTTATGCCGGTTATATGGCTAAGCAAATGTTGGCTGACGAAGGAATAAATATTCCAATGATCACAACACTTCACGGTACCGATATTACCTTAGTAGGTAATCATCCGTTTTATAAACCAGCTGTAACTTTCAGTATCAATAAATCGGATTTCGTGACTTCGGTTTCCCAAAGCTTGAAAAACGATACACTTAAACTTTTCAATATAAAAAATGAAATTCTGGTAATACCAAATTTTATAGAATTAGATAAAAACATAATAGACCCAAATATTTCGTGTCGCCGATCTGTAATGGCTAACAAAGAAGAAAGAATTATAACTCATATTAGTAATTTCAGAAAGGTTAAACGAATTCCAGATGTAATAAAAATTTTTAATAAAATTCAGAAACAGATCCCAGCCAAATTAATGATGGTAGGTGATGGTCCTGAAAAGGAAAAAGCCGAATATTTATGTGAAGAATTAGGTATTCAAGATAGAGTGATATTCTTTGGAAATAGTAATGAAATTGATAAAATATTAAGTTACACGGATTTATTTCTTTTACCATCCGAAACAGAAAGTTTTGGTCTTGCTGCTTTAGAAGCTATGGCGTGGTCTGTCCCTGTAATTTCAAGTAATTCGGGAGGTTTAGCTGAAGTAAATTTCGACGGAATATCGGGTTATTTGAGTGATGTTGGAAAAACGAAAGAAATGGCCGAAAATGCAATAAAAATTTTAAAAGACGATACAGTTTTAGAAGAATTTAAAGAAAATGCTTTAGCTGTTGCTGAAAAATTTGACATCAAAAATATTTTGCCACAATATGAAGCATTATATGAAAAAGCCATATATAAATTCAAATGAATAAAATAATTCTTTTCTTATTAGCCTTAATTATGTTTTCTTGTGGAGTTTCAATAAATAAAGTTGAAGAAAAGCCTTTATTCGAAATTTTGACTCAGCAAAATGATGGAGGCGCCAATATTCGGTTTTTTGAGATTCTGACAGAACCCAATGAAATTAAAATGTTGCAAAATGATGCTAAATTAAAAAATAAAATAAGTTCAAATGATGTTCAAACATCTAATTTTATTGTTTTGAATATGGGAGAAATTTCAACTCCAGGTTACAAAATTGGGATTGAAAGCGTCGTTGAAACCGAAAAAAATATAATCATAACCGTAAAAGAAACCATTCCTAGATCGGATTCAACCGTAAGCCAAGATTTTATGAATCCGTATTGCGTTGTAAAAATAAATTCTAAAAAGGAAATCATTATTAAATAAAAAAAAGGCTCATTCCCCTGAGAAAATAAGCCTTATTACTATAGTTAAAAACTAGAATTTGTATCGTAACCCTAAAGCCATATCTGAACCAAAATTATTGGTGTAATAATTACTACCTCCAATTTCAGGTCTTAAATCTAATGAGATTAATAATGGAATTTCTCTAAATTCATATTCAATTCCAATATCTCCAGCAATAAATAAAAATACACCACTTTTTGGAATACCATTAATTTTACTGCTATAACTCCCTAAGCCCCCACCAGCGCCTGCAAACCAATTAAAGTCTCCATCAATATTCCATATCCATTGGTATAAACCAGCTAATTTTATAGCATCAACATCGTT
>CANCPC010000085.1 GCA_947379965.1 Flavobacteriaceae bacterium
TAAGAAAAAACGTTTCATTCCTGATTGATTTGCATGAGCAAAAATAGTTTTAAAATCGATTGTTCCCTGACCAATTGCAGCATTAAATTCAGGATTTACTTTATCCATATCTTTTACGTGCCACATTTTGAAACGTCCTGGATGATCTTTGAATAATTGCAAAGGATCATTTCCTGAACGAACTACCCAATACAAATCCAATTCAAAATCAACTAGATTTTTATCGGTTTCATTCAATAAAACTTCATAACCTGTCGTGTTTTCGAATTTTGTAAATTCAAAATCATGATTATGGTACGCTAATTTTAATCCATTTGAATGACAAATTTCGGCAACTTTATTAATTCCGGCTGCTAATTTTTTGTAATCCTCTACACTTTTACCTCTTAATTCTTGAATTACATAAGGAACCGTTATGTACTCGCTTCCTAAAATGTGAGCGGTTTCAATGTAGGATTTTAAAGTATCGGTTTTACCATCTCTAATATAACCGTTAAAATCGAAATGATTACTGGTCGCTTTCAAGCCGTTGTCTTTCAAGATGGATTGAAAATCTTTCGCAGAAGTTCCAAAAAATCCTTTTTCCGGCGAATAACCAAAAGTTTCTACTTCGGTAAAACCTGCTTTTCCAACTTGAGCTAAAACCCCTTTTACATCTTTTGGCAAAGAATCTCTAAGAGTCCATAATTGTATTCCGATAGCACGTTTTTTCGAAGCAAAGGCTAGGGAAGGAGCAATAGCCAAAGCACCTAAGGCCAAACCACCACTGATTAAAAATTGTCTTCTTTTTATCATTTTTTTTATCTTTTTATATTATTAAATATCGCAAATAGCGATTGCATTTCTTAATGATGAAATTTTATCAGTATTTTTAGGAATGAATTCTTGCGCAACATATCCTTTATATCCAGTTTCGACAATGGCTTTCATAATTGCAGGATAATTCAATTCTTGCGTTTCGTCAATTTCATTTCGACCCGGAACTCCAGCAGTATGATAGTGAGCGATATATGGGTGATTATCTCTTAAAGTTCTAATTATATCACCCTCATCTATTTGCATGTGGTAAATATCGTAAAGCAATTTGAAGTTTTCAGATTGTAATGATTTTGCCAATGCTACTCCCCAAGACGTATTGCAACATTGATAATCTTTATGATCTATCTTGCTATTTAGCAATTCCATAACCAATGTCACGTTGTGTTTTTCGGCTAGAGGAATTAATTTTTCAAGACCAATTTTGCAATTATGCAAGCCTTCTTCATCAGTTTTTCCTCTTCGGTTTCCACTGAAACAAATAAGATTCTTGTAACCTGCTTCTGCCACAAGCGGAATTATTTCAGTATAATTTTTTATCAACTTTTCGTGAAATTGAATTTCATTGAATCCATCGATCAAATTAATTTCGGCTCCATTACACATGGGAGAATCTATGCCATGTTTCTTTAGAATTGACCAATCTTTTGGTCCAACCAAATCAATTCCCGTTATCCCTATTTTTTTTGCTTCGATGCAAAGTGTATCTAAATCTAAATGATTAAAACACCAGCGCGCAACAGAATGATTGATATTGCCTTTTAACTTCACAGGTTCATTTTTTAAAGGTTCTTCTTCCAAAGCAAAAGCCGATAGACTGGAAGGAAATCCTAAAGCGGCCGTTCCTGCGATAATTCCTTTGATAACTGATCTTCTACTAAGGTTTGAACTCATTTTTTTTTATTTTAAATGGAAGCAACTTCTTTCTCCGAATTGCTTTTATCATTAAAGAATAATGCGAAAATTAAGAACACAGCCAAGGCAATTCCAGCAGGAATTATCCAAACCATTTTCCAATCTACACCACCACTAAGTGTTTTATAATTATCGGTAATCCAACCAGCAACCATAAAACCTATTAACATTCCAACGCCATATGTTGCTAGTGTTATTATGCCTTGAGCAGCACTTTTGTATTTTTCTCCCGCTTTTGAATTCGTATATATTTGACCTGAAACAAAAAAGAAATCATAACAAATTCCGTGTAAAGCGATTCCGAGAATAAGCATAAAACTCAACTCATGTGCGTTTCCGTAAGCAAATAAAACGTAACGAATTGCCCAAGCCAACATACCTACTAAAATGGTTTTCTTGAAACCAAAACGAGTAAAAAACACTGGAATTAATAATAGAAATAAAGCTTCTGATATTTGTCCGATAGCCATTTTTCCTGTTGGATTTTCTAAACCAGCTTCAGTCAAAAAGGGGTGTGCATTTTGATAATAAAAAGCCAATGGAATACAAATTAGTATGGAAGACACAAAAAAGATAGCGAAGTTTTTATCTTTTAAAAGTTTCAAAGCATCAAGACCAATAATATCTCCAATTTTAATTTTTTCGTCGCTAACTTTTGGTGGTGTTTTTGGTAAAGTAAAACTAAAAATTCCTAAAACAAAAGCAGCAATTCCAGCCAAAAGGAAAGTATTTTTAAGTAAACCTTGGGCTGTAGCTTCGGTAGAATCCCAATGAAATAGGTAACTGATAGACAATCCGGCTAAAATCCATCCAATTGTTCCCCAAACTCTAATATTGGCAAACTCTTTTTCGGGATCTTTCATTTGGTTAAAAGAAACCGAATTTACAAGCGCTAATGTTGGCATATATGAAATCATATAGCCTAAAACGTAAGAATAAAATAAGGTTACATCAGTTGAAACATACATTTGGTACATTAAAAAAGCACCTGCAAGATGAAGAATTCCAAGGATTTTTTCCGCATTAAAATAACGGTCTGCAATCAAACCGATAATAAATGGAGCGATAATCGCCCCCCAAGATTGAGTTGAAAAAACGGCAGCTGTCTCAGATCCTGAAGCATGTAAATTGCTTGTTAAAAAAGTTCCAAGGGTAACAAACCAGGAACCCCAGATGAAAAATTCTAGAAACATCATGAAAGATAATTTGATTCGGATTGTGGTATTCATAAATTTTTTGGTTAATTGGTTAATAAATTGAATTTGGAATTAAAAATTACGAATTAAAGATCGGGTCAGCTCGGGTAGTAATTTTTAATTTTTAATTGATTCTTACATTCCGTTTTCGCAGCCAGTTGTAATTTTCATAGTATTCCATTCTTTAATCATGATGTTTCTGTACCAAACATTTTCACCATGATCTTGCAAAGCAATTTTTCCTGTTTTAGAAACTGCAAAACCTTCCCAACCAGCAAATTTACTTTTGGCAACTAAGGCTTTAAAATTATCATCCCAAAGCATGGTCTCTACAACAATAACTCCATTCATAACAAGAGTTAATTTTCCATTTTTACAAACAATTTCAGATGTATTCCATTCGCCAACTGCTTTCACAGGTTCTGAAGAACTTTTTATTAAATCATATAAATCACCTGCGCGGTGTTTTTCTATTTTTCCGTCAGGATGTCCATCATTATCCAAAACTTGCATTTCAAGTCCTGTGTTATAGGTGTTTTTATATTTTTTTGGATCTTCATTCACATAAAATATAATTCCACTATTTGATTTTGGAGCTACTTTCCAATCTAATTTCAAATGGAAATTGGTATATTCACTATCCGTCACAAGATCTCCGCCTTGATCATTTTTTGCCAAAGCTGGATCGAAATGTAAAACGCCATCTTCCACTTTCCAAGCACTTCCAACCGTAGTTTTTCCGTAATTATGCCATCCTGTAGTGGTTTCTCCATCAAATATTGATTTGAAACCTTTTGGCAAAATCTGTGCATTCGATGTTTGAATCATTATTAAAAGTAGTATTGAAGTACAAATATTCTTAATCATTTTTTTTGTTTTTAAATTGTAATTTTATAAGGTTAAAGCTTTCCAACCTTCACGATAGTTTCGTTTTATAAACTGGTTCACTTCGTCAAAATTGGTAATTTTCATTTGGTCATTATCCCATAATAATTTAGCGGAACGCCCTGGGAAAGTATCTTCGCCAAGAACTTCTTTTTGAACGTCATAGCCTCTAATCGCAAGGTTTGCCATTAACAACGCTTCGGTCAAAGGACCTGCAACTTCAAACCCAGAACTTAATTCGTGTTTTCCATAACCCGCAATGGCACCTTCGATCCATTGTTTGTAATGACCGTCGGAACCGCCAATTACACGAGCATATTTTTTGGCAACGTGAAGATTTTCGTTTTTGCTAAGCGGCAATAATCTTGGATTTAATCCGTAAGTATCACACATCATTTTACCTTTTGTACCGGTGAATAAAGTACCGTTTCCACCATCGCCAAAAATCTCATTTGGACCTAATTCAGACGGACGTTCTGGCTGAATTCCACCGTCCATCCAATGCACAGTTACGTCGCCATTTGTTTTTTCTGTTTTAGGAAATGTTAATGTTACGTGACTTGAAGGTGGACAACTTTCGGGAAAATCGCCTCTTTTGAATTCATCCACATAAACTGAACCTACACTACATTGCACGTCTTTGGCATATTTTAAATTTAAAACACTAAAAGGAGCTTCTAGTAAATGACACCCCATATCGCCTAAAGCACCAGTTCCGTAATCCCACCAACCACGCCAGTTAAAGGGCACTAATTTGTTTACATAATTCTTGTAAGGAGCTGTTCCTAACCATAAATCCCAGTCTAATTCTTTTGGAATTTCAGTTTGTGCAGTTGACCAAGGAATTCCTTGTGGCCAAACAGGGCGATCCGTCCAAGCATGAATCGTATGCACATCGCCAATTAATCCGGCATCATACCATTCTTTCATGATTCTAGTTCCATCGTTCGAGGAACCTTGATTTCCCATTTGGGTAACCACTTTATATTTTTTGGCTGCTTGAGTTAAAATTCTCGTTTCATAAATATCATGCGCCATCGGTTTTTGAACATAAACATGCTTGCCTAATTGCATGGCTGCCAAGGCTTGAATCGCGTGATTATGATCGGGTGTTGAAACCGAAACCGCATCAAAATTCTTATGCTCTTTGTCTAACATTTCGCGCCAATCCTTGTAAAATTTAGCTTTTGGAAAAGCAGCAACACTTTTTGCAGCTCTTCGGGTGTCTACATCACAAAGAAAAGCGATATCGGCAATACCACTTTTTGCAAACATCGCAGTATCAGATTGACCTTTTCCGCCCACACCAATACTGGCAATCAACAATCGATCACTAGGAGCCACATAACCCCGACCTAAAACAAAACGAGGTACAATCATAAATCCTGCAGCCGCTACTGTGGTTTTTTTAATAAAATCACGTCTACTATTTACAATTTCATTTTCTGGTTTTTTTGTTTCCTCTTCTTTCATAATGTTTTTTTTGGGGGTTTTGGTTGTTAAAAATAAAACGGCAACTAATCGGAATTTGTTATTTTTTCAACGAAAGAATATATTTTACCATAGTCTTTACATCTTCTTTTTTGTAAGTTGGGTGGCCTAACATGGGTACAGATCCCCAAACACCAGAACCTCCAGCAATAACTTTTCCGACTAAATAATCGATGTTTTTGTTATTAGAAGGATATTTTTTGGCAATATCTAAATAAGCAGGTCCAACAATTTTTTTGTCTTTATTATGGCAACCAATACAATCTGATTTGGCGATAAGTTTTTCACCTTCGGATTGTTGTTGAACTATAACTTCTGATTTTATAGGAGTTGAAATATATTTTTTCTCCGAATTGAATTTTGCAAAAGAACTTAATGTAACTAAAGCGATGGTAATAAGTAAATATTTGATTTTCATTATTTTATTGTTTTTATAATCCTAAATTTTTTCTATTTAATTCTTTGTTGGTTTTTACCGAAGCAAAATCATCAAATGCTTTGTCGGTAACTTTTATGATATTATTTCGTATCAATTCGGCGCCTTCTCTTGCTCCATCTTCTTGATTTTTCAAGCAACATTCCCATTCCATTACTGCCCAACCTTTGTAATCGTATTGTGCTAATTTGCTGAAAATTGTTTTAAAATCGACTTGTCCATCTCCAGGAGAACGGTAGCGCCCGGCACGGTTTGCCCAACTTTGATAACCGCCAAAAGTTCCTTGTTTTCCTGTTGGATTAAATTCGGCATCTTTAACATGAAACGCTTTAATTCGCTCATGATAAAAATCGATATATTGAATATAATCTAATTGTTGCAACACAAAATGCGAAGGATCATATAAAATACAAGCTCTTTGATGATTGTTAACCGCTTTCAAAAACATTTCGTAGGTTTCACCGTCGAATAAATCTTCTCCGGGATGAATTTCGTAACAAACATCTACGCCATATTGATCAAATTCATTCAAAATCGGCGTCCATCGTTTGGCTAATTCTGCAAAACCCTCTTCCACCAAACCTTCGGGGCGTTGCGGCCAAGGGTGAAAATATTGCCATAACAAAGAACCACTAAAAGTAGCCATCGCATTCAAACCTAAATTATGAGAAGCTTTTGCAGCATATTTTAATTGTTGAACTGCCCATTCCTGACGCGCTTTTGGGTTTCCATGCACAATTGCAGGGGCAAAAGCATCGAACATATTGTCGTAAGCAGGGTGAACAGCAACCAGTTGACCTTGTAAATGCGTTGATAATTCGGTAATTTGCATTCCGTAAGAAGCCACAGTTCCTGTTAATTCATCTGCATATGTTTTGCTTTCGGCAGCCTTTTGTAAATCGATAAAACGAGGATCTAATGTTGGCATTTGAATTCCTTTGAAACCTAAATCGGATGCCCATTTGCAAATTCCGTCCAAAGAATTAAAAGGAGCTTCATCGCCAATAAATTGTGCCAAAAAAACGGCTGGTCCTTGAATTGTAGTCATATTTATTGTCTAAATTTTAAAGCATTAATCATAATTCTACAAAATATAAGGAGTCCATTTTTTATCCGATTGAGCCGAAGCCACAACGCTACTTATAAACGCCATTCCTCTTAAACCATCTTCTACAGAAGGAAAATCCAACATTTCGGGTGTAGGTGTTGTACCGTCTAATTTACAACCTAATGTAAGTGCAAAATTGCGGTAGATATTGGCAAAAGCTTCTAAATATCCTTCTGGATGTCCGCCGGGAGTTCTGCAGTTATGTGTTGCAAAAGAAGATAAATGACCATAATTACTTCCCGCTCTCAATATTTGAATCGGTTCGTTTAACCACTTTACAATTAAAGTATTTGGATCATGTTGCAACCATTCGATTCCACCTTTTTCTCCGTAAACTCTAATTTTTAATGCATTTTCTTCACCAGCCGCTACTTGCGAAGCCATCAAAACACCTTTAGAACCGTTGTCAAACTTTAGCATTACGGCTCCATCATCGTCCATAATTCTCCCTTCGACTAAAGTATTTAATTCGGCACAAATGTCCGTGATTTTGGCTCCTGTTATATATTCGGCTAAGTGTGCTGCATGCGTTCCAATATCACCCATTACCGAACTTTTTCCTGACTTTTTTGGATCGGTTCTCCAAGCTGCTTGTGCGTTACCTTCTCTTTCAGACAAGGTGCTCAACCATCCTTGAGGATATTCGACCCAAACTTTGCGGATTTTCCCAAGCTTTCCTTCTCTAACCATTGCTTTGGCTTGTTTCACCATTGGGTAACCCGAATACGTATGTGTCAGACAAAGTGTTAATCCTGTTTCGTCTAATTTTTGTTTCAATAATTTAGCTTCTTCCAAAGAGAAAGTAATTGGTTTTTCGATAACCACATTAAAACCATAATCCAATGCCATCATTGCCGGTGCAAAATGAGCAAAATTTGGAGTAACAATGGTAACAAAATCAATTCTTTCGCTTGCTGGTAAAGCTGCTTCGGCTTTAATCATTTCTTCATAAGTCAAGTAGGTTCTTGATTCTGGAAGAAATAAGGCTTTTCCGGAGGCAATAGCAATTTCGGGATTGATGCTTAGTGCACCGCAACTTAATTCGATAAGACCATCCATATTAGCAGCCAAACGGTGAATTGCGCCTATAAAAGCATCTTGACCACCGCCAACCATTCCCATTCTTAATTTTCTGTTCATGTTTTTGAATCTAAATATTTCCTTTTTTCAATTCTTTTACAGCGTAATCGGCAGCACGAGCGGTTAATGCCATAAATGTTAACGATGGGTTTTGACACGCAATCGAAGGCATGCAAGAACCATCGGTAACAAAAACATTACTGACTTCGTGCATCTGATTCCATTTATTTAAAACCGAATTTTTTGGGTCGTTCCCCATTCTTGCCGTTCCCATTTCGTGAATCGCCATTCCTGGATAGTAGTCGTTATCGTAGGTTTTTACATTTTTCATTCCTGAAGCTTCAAGCATTTCGGCCGCGTCATTCATCATATCTTCTCTCATTTTAGCTTCATTTTCTTTGATTTCACAATCAATGGCTAAAACCGGCTGGCCCCATTTATCTTTTTTAGTATGGTCGATGTACACTTTATTTTCATAGTAAGGCAACATTTCGCCAAAACCACCTAATCCCATGCTCCAAGAATCGGCAGGTAATGACATCGTATCTTTAAAGTCGCCACCAAAAGCCAACTCAGCCACTTCCTTGTGCCAAAGTCCTCTTGAAGCTCCTCCTTGATAACCAAAACCTCTTAAATAATCCCGTTTATCGTTCCCAATGTTTTGGTATCTTGGAATATAAATTCCGTTGGCTCTTCGTCCGTAAGTGTATTTATCTTCAAAACCTTCGGCGCTTCCTTCGGCACCACAACGGAAATGATGATCCATTAAATTATGTCCTAATTGCCCGCTTCCGTTTCCTAATCCTGTTGGATGCGCTTCGGAAGTAGAATTCAATAATAAGAATGTAGAACCTAAAGTAGAACCATTTACAAAGACAATTTTGGCATAAAATTCCATTGTTTCATTCGTCTCAGCATCAATTACCATAACCCCTTTTGCCTTTTTGGTATCTTTATCATAAATAATATGATTTACGATAGAGTAGGGTCTTACGGTTAGTCTTTTGGTGGCCATTGCTGCGGGCAAAGTAGATGATTGTGTGCTAAAATAAGCTCCAAATGGACAGCCTCGACTGCATAAATTTCTATATTGACAACTACCACGACCATTATGAGGAACCGTTAAGTTGGCAGTACGACCGATTGTAAGAATTCTATTTTTATTATAATGTTTTTCGATTCTTTCTTTTACTGATTTTTCGACACAGTTCAAATCCATTGGAGGTAAAAACTGACCATCAGGTAATAAAGGCCAATTTTCATTTTGACCGCTTACTCCAATAAAACGCTCGGCATAATCATACCAAGGAGCAATATCTTTATAGCGTATAGGCCAGTCATTTCCATGACCATCTTTGGCATTATCTTCAAAATTATGGTCACTAAAACGGTAACTTTGTCTTCCCCACATTAGGGATTTTCCACCTACGTGAAAACCTCTATACCAATCAAAACGTTTGTCTTCAGTATACGGACATTCTAAATCATTTACCCACCATTTTTCATTAGCTTCCGAATAAGGATAATCTCTTTTTTGAACCGGATGCGTTCGTTTTTGATCTTCTGTCAATTTTCCAGCGTGCTCAAATTCCCAAGGCGCTTTCATAGCCGAATCGTAATCCTTAACATGTTCGATGTTCATTCCGCGCTCTAACATTAAAACACGTAATCCTTTTTCGGTTAGTTCTTTTGCGGCCCAACCTCCACTTATACCAGAACCTACAACAATTGCGTCGTAAGTATTTTGTTTTTTTAAATTTGTATTTATTTCCATTACAGGCTAGTTATTTTATTAATTAGAAAGAAATTTTTAGTTAGTTGCCCAAGCTTTTTGACCTGGTTTATATTCGGCACTACCATCATAGCGACCCGGAATCATAAGGTATTCGCGAGCTTGTGTACATCCAATTTCTGAAGAAAAATAACCCAAAAGTGTCAAATCTCTAGCGATTGTAAAGAAACAAGGTGCTTTTTTAGCTGCAATAGCTTCAGTTCGCAAATCAACAAGAATTTTTTGACGTTCTTCGACAGAAAGAGACAAGAAGTTTTTATTGTAAGTTGTCATACATTTTTCTTCCATTTGTTTTAAACCCGAGCCAAAAATTAATTGCATTTCAGCAGGATAACAATCACGAACCATCATAGGAATAAAAGTTCCTACACCAGCAGCTTTAGCACCAGGAGATGATTTTGTGGTTGGTAAAATTATATCTGCAAATTCAGCAAGTGTTTCTTCTTCTGAAGCAGAAAATGATACTCGGTTTTTTTCGTTTTCAGGTATTGCAAAACCTTCAAATAATGTTGCAATTGTTCCAGACGAAATGGCTGTTCCTAATAATATTGCTACGTTTTTTAGCGCTCTTCTTCTATCCATTTGTCAAATTGTTAAAAATGTTTGTTTTTTTGAACTAAATATGCAATTAATACATTGTTTCAATATTACTAAATTTACAGTAATAATCGCAATATTATTTTCTATCAAAAATGAAAAATGTATTTTTATTATATTTTTTCAACTTTATCCTTATTGTTTCTATATTTTTTATGTTGAAACAAAAAAATATTGATTTTAATTCAATAAAATAACATATTGTATCATAATGTTACTGACAATAGTTTATAAAAACATAT
>CANCPC010000086.1 GCA_947379965.1 Flavobacteriaceae bacterium
CAAAAACGATCATCTCTCTGATGACAGTATTTATACGGTATCCTTTATTTTCCTTAATAAAAAAGTGTAAAAGTCGTTCAGGTGAAACATTTGCTACAATATTTTCAGAAAAAATACCTTTACGAGCTTTTTCAATAGAATCTAGATCAAGATCTGTAGCAAATATTTGTAAACTTAGGTTTTTACGTTTTTTTAAATTTTCTAAAACTTCTTTAAATATAATAGCTAGCGAATAGGCTTCTTCACCTGTTGAACAACCCGTTACCCATGCACGAAGTACATAGCCATCGGGTAATTTTTCTAGCATTTTAGGTAGAGTTTCTTCTTTGAGTAGTTTCCAAACTTCAGAATCGCGAAAAAAATTTGTTACGCCAATAAGTAATTCTTTAAAAAGTATTTCTGTTTCTTTTGGATTTTCCTGAATAAAACGAACATAATTTTCGATTTTGTCTATCTGATGAATTCCTTTTCGTCTTTCGACACGACGAAATAAAGTACTTTTTTTATACAATGAAAAATCATGTCCCGTTTGTTCGCGCAGAAGAATTATGATTTTATCAATATTGCTTTTATGTTTACGATCTATTTCGTGATCTATTTTTGTAAGCGGCAAAAACCGAAGAAGTTCTATTAATTTCCCTACTAATTCTTCTGCAGAAGCAATAATGTCAGGAATGACTGCTTGTAAAGCACTCTTTGGCATTCCGTTAAACTTTGCAGTGTCAGGATCTTGAATAAGTATAATTCCGTTTTTTTCTTCAATTGCTTTTAGACCTAAGCTACCATCTGAACCCATTCCTGAAAGAATAATTCCAATACTTTTTTCTAATCTGTCTTCGGCAAGCGATTTAAAAAAAATGTCTATTGGTAATCGTAATCCATGGTTTTCTATTGGAGCAAATAAATGTAATTTACCATTCAGGATGGACATACTTTTATTAGGAGGTATAACATAAATACAATTGGGTTTTATATCTATGTTATCACTAACTTGAATAACTTCCATTGCTGTTTTTCTTTGTAATAATTCAGGCATCATTCCCAAATGATTAGGGTCTAGGTGCTGAACGATAACAAATGCAATCCCGGTATTATTAGGTATATTTTTGAAAAAAAGTTCTAGAGTTTCAAGACCACCAGCCGAAGAACCAATGGCAACAATAGGAAAATCATTATTTTCATTTTCAAATTTAGCATTATTTTTGGCTAATATTGAAATAGTATTTTCCATTGATTTCTTTGGAGTCATTTTTCACTCTATTTTATATGAAGGAATGTAGATTGGGAACTTGTATTTATTTGGTCCCTTTTTAGAAACATAGGAATACAGCCAAAACTAAACAAAAAAAACCACAATCTATAAGATATCAATAGCTTGTTTTTCAAAAGGATATATTATTTTGAAATGTTTTTTTATTTAGGTGTTTAATTTATAAGATATGAAGGAAAAAGGATACTATTAACCAGATATAGACCCTTAATAATTAGTCTAAGAAGTTGAAATCGTTCTTAATTTTTTATTCCCTTTATTATAACAAGTGATTACCGATAAGTCTGAAAGATAAACCTACATTTTTTCCAAAATTATAATTAAGGGCATACGTTTCTATCACAAGTTGTAAAGTTCTATTTTTATGGGTTTTTACAACTTGAACTTTGCAACTCCAGTTAATTCTATTTCTTATTGTTACTTAGATTATTTTTAACAATAAATTTGGATCAGGACAGTTTTCTAAATAATAATCTAAAGTTTTTTGATTGCAAACTCCAGGATAATCTCCAAAATAATCTTCTATATTTTTAATAATTTGAAAATGTAAATGGGGTGAATAACCTCCATTTACAGATGAATCTCCCAATGAAGCTATTTTTTCTCCTTTCTTGAAAAGGGTACCAATTTCAATATTTTCAATACATGCGATTGATAAATGTCCATATAGAGAATAAAATTTTTGATTTTCGAAAGTATGTTCCAAAATAATTGTTGGACCATAATTTCCCAGTCCGCTATTGAAATTTAAACTATGAACAATTCCATCAAGTGCTGCTATAACTGATGTTTTAGCCTTGGTCCAAAAATCAATTCCTAGATGAATGTTTCTATTTTCAGTATTAAAAAGACTCTTTTCATCATATAAACTTCGCACCTCATTGTATCCTCCAAAAGCTACTTTGGAGTCGTTTTCTTGCAGATAATTTTCGATAAATGTTTCGAAAATTTTAGCGTTTCCTAGTTCTATTTTAGATAATTTTAGAGTTGTAGCCGATAAATCTATAGCGACATATTTTGAATATGGGATAGTGCTATCTATGACTTTCACATCCTCGATTTGTGAAAAATAGGTTTCTAATTTGTTCATCTTGATTATTTAAAAATTTACTCAATTGTCATCCTTTTTAACTTTTCTCGATAGGCTTCGAGCGTGGTTGCTTTAGAGATAAAACCATAATATTTACCGTTTTTGACTACTGGCAAGAAAGCAACTTTCGCTTTTTCGAATTTATTCATAACAATTTCCATACTATCAGCGGGATAAATTAAGTCAATAGGTTCAAGCATAATTTCTTTGATTAAAGTGTATTTTACTCGATATGCATTAAAAATTATTTCCCTAATATCATTGAAATGTACGATGCCAAGCAAATGACTTTCCTCATCTACAACAGCAAAAATAACTTGGTTGGAATGAGAAATTAAATCAACAAGTTTTGCAAGATTTTCATCTGGTGAAACCGTCAAATAATCCGTTTGAATTATTTTATTAATGTCTAAAGTTGAAAGAATATTAGTGTCTTTATTACTTGTAAATGCATTCCCCTTTTTTGCCAATGATTTTACGTCCATCGAATGTTTTTCAAAACGTTTTGATATAGCAAAACTAATCGAAGTAACCATCATAAGCGGAATCATCAAATCATAACCTCCAGTAATCTCGGCAATAAGGAAAATTGCGGTTAATGGTGCATGAAATAATCCGCTCAAAATTCCTGCCATTCCTACCATTGTGAAGTTACTAATAGGCAATTTTGTAAGTCCCGTTAGATTGAAAAATTTAGAAAAGAAATAACCCGCATAAGATCCTAAAAATAGGGAAGGTGCAAAATTACCTCCATTTCCTCCACTTCCCATCGTGATTCCTGTAGCAAAAACTTTAAGCATCATGGTCAAGCCAATGAATACTAACAATACCCAATCATTATTTCTAAAATCATGGAATAAAGTATTTTCGAGTAATTCACTTGGATCATTTTCGGCCAAAGTTTTAATGCTTTCATAACCTTCACCAAAAAGAGTAGGAAAAATAAAAATTATAATTGCTAATATAGAAGCTCCAAAAAAAGCTTTTTTATAAGGATTCAATCGAAGTCGGGAAAAAAAGTATTCTATTCTTTGAAAATTTCGCGAATAATATACGGCAATAAAACCAGTAAATAATCCCAATAAAATATAGTAAGGGATATTATGGTAATTAAAGTCTTGTTTATGTTTAAAGGATAATAAAACGGATTCGTCCAATGTTATAACTGATACTAAAGCTCCAGTGGCTGCCGCAATCATTATTGGAGTAAATGCCGAAATACCTACATCGACCAGAAGTACTTCAATAGCAAATAATACTCCAGCGATTGGCGCATTAAATGCAGCCGCAACACCTGCTGCAACACCACAACCTATCAATAAGGTGCGGTCCTTATAACTCAGTTTATAACGTTGCGCATAATTAGAACCAAAAGCCGCTCCTGTGATTACAATAGGACTTTCTAAGCCTGCTGAACCTCCTAAACCTACAGTAAGGGAACTCGTTATAATCTGTGCATACATTTGTTTCTGAGGAATAATACTCGCTTTCTTGGCTACAGCATATAATATTTGTGAAGTTCCTTTTTCTATAGTTCCTCCCAAAACTCGTTTGATAACAAAAACAGTTAGTAAAATACCAACGATCGGCAAAATACTATTGATGAAACTTAATTTTAAAATACCATTTATGTAAGTTGCAATGGAGAATACTTTGTGAGCAAAACTTTTTAAGACAATTACAGCAAAACTAGAACTAATACCAACCAAAACACTAGATAAGAATATAAATTGCTTTGGAGAAAGCATTGATTGTGACCAACCAATAATGTTTTCTAATTTATAAAAATATTTTTTGAGCATTTTGTCTATTTTGGAAAACGCTAAATTACTATTATTTTTTTCTACTTCAACTTATATTTTTTAAGGCTTCTTTTTTGCTTAAAGGTTTCAAATTAGTTTGGTTTACAAAATTTCGTACTGCATCAGGATTAGTTTTTGCATATTCCCGCAATGCCCAGCCAATGGCTTTTTGAATAAAAAATTCGCTTGAAATTTTGTGTTTTTCACACTCAGATATTAATAAATCGAAGTTGGTTTTATGTTTGTATCCCAACTGAAATAATATCACACTTCGATTCAACCACATGTTAGTGGAATTTGAAAATCGTTCGACAACTTTTTCGGTTTCTAAAGGGAATTCAAGCAGATATTCGCCCAAAATAAATTTCGAAATAGTATCAACACTATCCCACCAAGAGTTAGTAATCAGGAATTTTTCAATGAGTTTAATATCTTCTTTTTTATAATTTCCCTTACCATATTTTATCACTATTTCGATAGCACAATAATGCAATTCTCGTTCTTTCTTTGCAAATAATTGCAACGCTATTTCTCTAATATTTTCTATTATCTCTTTCTGGTTTTCTTTGCATATTTCTTTGAAAATTTGTCTTCGGTCATCTGTTTTTATTCCAAAGAACAAAAAATGATTACGCATATATTTTGCCATTGCAAATGCATTTTCGGTATTACTTTTTTCTTGAAAAGCTTTTTCTAAAGAGGAGATAAAATTCATTAGATGCTATTTTTTAATATTTTTTTGTCGACAAAATTTAATTATTTAAAGTCAAATTTTTGAACTTAATTATTTAAACCATATGCTTATTCTAAGCCAATTATTCATTTAGTTTGTGAGAAATAAAATAGCATTTAGTTTTTTAGAACGGATAGATTTTTATAAAAACAATAATTTTTGCTTTGCAAAAGTAGTCACTTCCTCGAAAAAAGTGGTGAATTCGGATTCAAATTCGGAATTGTAGGTTTGTAGTTCCGCAACAGAAAATCGCATATTCGATTCGTATTTCATGCGTGTATCCATTTGACCTAAAATTTTTTGGATACCTTCAATGGTTTGGTAACTTAATAGCCAGTTGTGTTGGATCATATGTGGCATAATTCTTTTTGTTTTTTCACTAAGTGATTCCTGATTATCATGGAGCGACTGGTAAAACCGGGCAGTATAATTTTCTAATGTTTCACCAGAATAATTACTCCAGTTTTTTGCCAAAAAATGATCATAAAACATATCTATAATTACACCTGAATAGTGGTGGTAGTTAGCGTGCAATCTTTTGGTGCTTTGACGAAATATTGGATGCATATCTGTAAATGTATCAATGGCACGGTGTAAAATGATTCCTTTTTGTATGTCGATTGGAAAATTATCAAAGGTTTTTCCATGAATTCCATCGGCCATAAAATTGCCAATTTTTATCAATTCATTGTCTCCAGAGAGGTATATGTGGGCTAGAAAATTCATTCTACTAAAATAGGAATTTTAAAGTATAAATGAGTTTTATAAACCGTCAATTATTATATTTGTGACCAATAAAAAAATATAATTCAAAATCTAAAAGAATAAGAATGACTTTAATAAAATCGATATCAGGAATTCGAGGAACTATTGGTGGTAAAGTAGGCGATAACCTTACGCCTGTCGATGCGGTAAAATTTGCTTCAGCTTACGGAACTTGGTTAAAAAACAATACTAGTGAAGAGCCAAAATCCAAGAACCAAAAACTAAAAGTTGTTGTTGGTCGCGATGCCAGAATTTCCGGGCCAATGATCCATAATTTGGTCGTAAATACCTTGATTGGTTTAGGAATTGACGTCGTCGATTTAGGACTTTCTACAACACCTACAGTTGAAATTGCTGTTCCTCTTGAAAATGCTGATGGTGGAATTATTCTAACCGCATCACATAATCCAAAACAATGGAATGCCTTAAAATTATTGAATGAAAGAGGAGAATTTTTAAATGGTATTGAAGGTGAGAAAATCCTTCAAATTGCCGAAGCCGAAGCCTTTGATTTTACGGATGTGGATAGTTTGGGAGAAATTATTCTGAATGATGCCTATATGGATATTCATATTAACTCTGTTTTAAATTTGCCTTTGGTGGATGTTGAAGCCGTAAAAACAGCTAAATTCAAAGTCGTTGTTGATGGGGTAAATTCTTCAGGTGGAATTATTATTCCAAAATTACTTGAATTAATGGGCGTTGAAGTTGTAAAATTATATTGCGAACCTAACGGACATTTTCCTCATAATCCAGAACCTTTGAAAGAACATTTAACGGATATTTCGGAATTAGTTGTCAAAGAAAAGGCGAATTTAGGTGTTGTTGTCGATCCCGATGTTGATCGTCTGGCTTTCATTTGCGAAGATGGCGAAATGTTTGGAGAGGAATATACTTTGGTGGCTTGCGCCGATTTTGTTTTGGGAAAAACTCCAGGAAATACAGTTTCGAATATGTCATCCTCACGTGCTTTGCGTGACGTGACCAACAAGCATAACGGAAAATACCAAGCTAGCGCAGTTGGCGAGGTGAACGTGGTCGATTTAATGAAGAAAAATAAAGCTATAATAGGTGGCGAAGGAAACGGTGGAATCATCTATCCAGAGTCGCATTACGGACGTGATAGTTTGGTAGGAGTGGCGTTGTTTTTGACTCATTTAGCCAATAAGAAAATGACTGTTTCGGCTTTACGTGCTTCGTATCCGGAGTACTATATGAGCAAAAACAAAATCGAATTGACGCCGCAAATTAATGTCGATGCGATTCTTGTAGCGATGACTGAGAAATATAAAAACGAAGATATAACGACTATCGATGGGGTGAAAATTGACTTTGCAACTGAATGGGTTCATTTAAGAAAATCAAATACCGAACCCATTATTCGTATTTATACTGAAGCGCCTTCGCAAAATAAAGCCGATGCTTTGGCCTTGAGAATTATTGATGAAATCAAGATGATTGCTGGGATTTAAAACCGTTTTGTTATCCATTTAAAAACCCTTTCGGAATTCTTTTCGAAAGGGTTTTTGTTATAAAAGTCTTCGTAAATACAAAAAAAATACTCTGAATAACGAGTGCTTAAATTTTATGATTTATAGGTGGTTATTGGGAACATTATATTAGTTAGATTTACACTTAAAATAAATATTTATGAGTATAATTTTAATTTTAATTATCGTAGCTACTGTTTTATTCAGTTATACAGGATTTAATGATGTTTCCTTTTTTAGAAAATATGAATTCCACATTGGTAGCATCCGTGCTGGAGAACAAATTCGAATGTTTTCTTGCGGATTTTTACATGCCGATATCGGGCATTTATTCTTTAACATGTTTGCCCTTTTTATGTTTGCTCCAGTGGTAATCGACCATTTTGGAAGCACCTCTTTTTTATTGATTTATTTGGGAAGTCTTGTTTTCGGTAGTTTACTAACCTTGACAATGCACAAAAATGAATATAGTTATAGAGCTATCGGAGCATCGGGAGCGGTAACAGGAATTTTATATTCCGCTATTTTAATAAACCCGAATATGAGTTTGTATTTGTTTTTTATTCCAATTCCAATTCCGGCCTATCTTTTTGGAATTGGGTACTTGTTATATTCTATTTATGGGATGAAAGCCAAGAGGGATAACATCGGTCATACCGCTCATTTTGGTGGTGCGATAGGAGGTTATTTGATTACTTTACTCAAAGAGCCTGCGATGTTAGAATATAATACTACGATGGTATTACTTTTGGCTATTCCTATTGTTATTCTTTTTGTAATGTCTAAAACAGGAAAATTATAATTGGCACGCCTTTTGAATGAAGTAGTTCAACAAACTAAATTTTTTTAATATGAAAAAAGCAATATTGATTCTAGGATTTTTATGTATTACAATGTCCTATGCGCAAGACCAAAAACAAGTTTCCACAATTAACGTTTCTGGCGAGGGGAAGATTAAGGTTGCTCCTGATCAAGCGTTAATTTCTATTTCACTTGAAACTAAAGGCAATAAAGCAGAAGAAGTAAAGAAAGAAAACGATTCTAAAATGGATGCCCTATTGAAATTCATCAAAAAGTCGAATATTGCAAAAGAGGATTTTCAAACCCAACGTGTTTCATTAAATCCAAATTACGATTATATTAAAAAGAAATCGAATTATTTAGCTACACAATCGGTTCAGATTTTATTAAAGGATTTATCTAAATATGATGCTTTAATGGAGGGGTTGGTCGATGAAGGTATCAATAGAATTGACAATGTAGAGTTAAAATCTTCAAAGATGGTACAATTACAAACCGAAGCTAGAAAACTAGCAGTAAAAGAGGCTAAAAACAAAGCAGAAGATTTTGTATCAGTTCTAGGCCAAAAAGTAGGAAAAGCAATTTTGATCTCCGATAATTCACAAGCTTATAATCCACAGACTCGCATGTTAGCCATGAAAGCGATGGCAATGGTTGCTGGAGAAGCACCAAAAGAAACATTGGCTATTGGTGAAATTGAAATTACTATAAATGTAAGTGTGAGTTTTGTTTTAGAATAAACATAATTTGATTATGTATATGTTAAATCATCTGTTTTTTTGCATAGGCATTTAAGTTCATTTAAGTTGGCATAGAATCAGTAAAAATTAAATGACCTTAAATTCCTTATATCGTTAAATAGGGATTACTATTTGATAAATACTCTATAAAAGAAAACAACACATTTTTAATGAAGCGAGCTTCTTAAAAATGTGTTGTTTATTTTGTGGGGAGAGCAGGATTCGAACCTGCGAAGTTCACACAGCAGATTTACAGTCTGCCCTCGTTGGCCGCTTGAGTATCTCCCCGGTTACTTTTTTTACTTGCATAAGTTTTGCTAAGCGGTTGCAAATATAGAAACTGTTTTCAGGTTTGCAAATTATATAAGCACTTAATTTCTGTATATTTTTTAATGTATTGGTATTGAATTATATAAAAAAATCTCCACTAGGGAGATTTTTTTATTAGCATAAAGTAATTTAGTTATTTTGATAGAAGTTCCTTGATTTTTAATCTCAATGCATCTCCTGTCAATCCTTTTGTGATTACTTTTCCTGAAGCGTCAAGGATGAACATGGTAGGGATTTCTTGAACTCCATACTGAATTGCAATTGGTTCTTCCCAGAATTTCAAATTTGATACTTGAGTCCAAGACAAATTGTTTTTTGCAATAGCGTCTCTCCATTTTTCTTGATCTTTATCTAAAGAAACACCAATGATATTTAATCCTTTTGAATGAAAGTCTTTATAAATAGCAACAATATTTGGCATTTCAGCTCTGCAAGGTCCACACCAAGAAGCCCAAAAATCAACAATTGTTATTTTACCTAAACTTTCTTTTAGGCTAACCATTTTTCCTTGAGGATTTGGCGCAGAAAAATCTGAACTTCATTTAGCACTACTAGGCGCAGGTTGTACTGCTCCTGTAGTAGGTGACTTTGCTTGATTTAATTTTTCTTTAATTGCTTTACCAGGTTTTGTATTTTTTAATGATTCATCTAAACCAGCATATAATTTTTCAACTTTTGCAGCATCAATATCGGGTGAATTTTGCATTCCTTGAATTATTAAAGCACTAATGTAAGATTTAGGATGTGTTTCGGCATAGCTTAAATATCTCTTTTTAGATTCAGCTCCAACATTTTCTTGAATTTTTGAAAATTCTTTCATCAACTTATTTATGACAGCAGTGTCTTTAGTTTGCTGCGCTTTATTCATAGCTGGGGTGTTGTTTTTTTGAAAATCAACTAATGTTTTTTGAATCTTAACAAGCTCTTCATTAAATTTTACGAACTCGTCATTGTTGTAAGTTCCAGAAATTTTTGATTTATTAATGCTATCCTTGTTAACTGCAATAGTAACTTCAGCATTTTCTAAGATAAAAGGAATTTGTCCATTTAAAGATTCTACTTTTAACATATAAAACTGAGGTTCAGTAATTTTTCCTTTAATTTCAAATTTACCATCTTTTACTTTGACAGTGTCAATTGGTTTCAAGCCCATTCCATTTGGATCTTGTGTTTGAAGGATTATTGTTTTTCCATCTGCAATTCCTTTTGCAGTACCAGAAATGATGAATTCGCCTTTACCAACTTTGTTGCATGAAATTAAGACAACAGTAGCTGAAAGTAATAAAATTAATTTTTTCATTATAAATTAGTTAATTGATTTAAAAAACAAAAGTATTTAAAATTATAAAACTTCAATAACTTTAAACCTTAAAATTTTGTTATAGTTATTCTATTTTTACAGGATAGAA
>CANCPC010000087.1 GCA_947379965.1 Flavobacteriaceae bacterium
CAGATTATTTACATATTCAGATTCTCTATATCTACCTGTTTCAAAATCAATATATTTCATTAATTCCTTTGAAATTTTGAGATAATTTTCTTGTTCGTCTAGCTCTAAATTTACTAAAATAGGATAATAATAGTATTTACACAATATTCCATTATCGATTGCTGTTTTCATATTATATTCAAATGTGTATTCTTCATCTGAACATGAAAAAAAATCATTTAGCAATTTATTACCATTATCGTCAAATTGTCTTTCAGGAGTTGCTGATAAACCAATTCTTTTATTAATGAAATTCGGGATAACTTTTAAAAATCCTTGTGAGCCAAAATTATGGGCTTCATCTGCTATTAAAGTCATTTTATCATAATCATCCGTGAAATATTCTTTTAACATTGTTTGAAATCTAACACCTTTAAATGTTGCATAAGTAGTTATAATAGCATAATTAACATCTCGACCAAAAAGAATATTTTTTCCTAAATTAGTAACTTCTGCTTTCCAATTGTTATTTTCACTACAGCATAAAATTGTATTTTGATAATTAAATTTTTTGTTTGCCTCTTCAATCCATTGTTTAGCTAATGCAGTTGTAGGCACAAGTACTATAAACTTGTAAAAATTTGATAATTTAAAATCTTCTAAAATACAATTTAAAGAAGTAAGTGTTTTACCAGTACCCGTTGCCATAGCAAATAAACCTCTTCTGTCATTATTTACCCAATTATTATATGCTTCAATCTGATAGTCTCTTGGACCTTCTGAATATGGAAATTTCGGAGTTTTCCTTTCAATTTCAATTTTTTCAAAAATATTTGATATTGTTTTTTTGATTTTTGAATTTGACGACATTAAATTTTGCTTCTTTCTAAGCAATTGTTCCTCCTGAACTATTAATTCATTAATGTCTTTATTACCAAATCTATCTTTTAACACAACTTCAATATCTTTACTTGGCAAATAATCTACATCATCATCTTTTTCATTAAAATAGTTATCAATAAGTTTAAGTTGCTTTTTTATTAATTTATTAGACCTACCGTTTTCCCAACTAAGAAAAGCTTCTAGCTCCTCTAAATTTTCAGATAAACCGTAAAGTGTAAAATTACATGATGCTTTATAACCAACATTATTCTCACCATCACTAAAAACTCCAGATTTGTAATGAGCAATTCCTTTACCATTTTTTGGTTTAATAACTTTAATATCTATTCTTTTTTGAGATATTAAATATGTTAAACATTCAAAAAAGTGAATGTCATATTCATCTAAGTAACGGTGTAAAATACTTGAATCAGTTAAATCAAAAACCTTTAAGTCATTTGTATTTCCTTCTTCAACTTTTTTAATTGCTTCTTTGTCTTTTGATGAAAGTAAATGATTGATGACCATTCGCATTCTTCCTCCTTTGCTAATAAAAGTAGCAAAACCAACTGACAATAAATTAATGGCAGATGAACTGAAGTAACCTAATAACAAATGAAATTCAACGCTATTAGTCAATCCATCCAAATAAAATTGTAACGGTTCGTCCTCACTCCCAGTTTTATAATCCCTATCTTCTGCCCAATCAACGTTTTTAAGCATTATTTGTGTTTTTAAGTTCGGCTTTTATAGTTTCAATTAATTCCAGTATTTGACTTTTTGTGATTTCTTTATCTATCGATATTCTTATACTTTGATTACATTCCTCATCACTAAATCCCATTGCTTTTAATACGTGTGAACTTTCAATTATTTGAGAAGTGCAAGCTGAACCATTGCTAAGAGCAAAATTTTTAGTTTTAGAAATGAATATATTAGAATCTAAACCTGGTATCATTATATCAATAATATTTGGAACTCTAAATTTTTTATTTCCAATAATAATAGAACCTTTTATTTTTTTTATCTCTTGAACCAAGAATTCACTTTTATTTTCAATTATATCTCTATTCTCCTCTAATTCATTTATTGCAATTTCACAAGCTTTTCCTATTCCAACTATCAATGGTGTGTTATAAGTTCCTGATCTTAAGCCATTTTCCTGACCACCACCATGAAACAAAGGAGTCAATTCAATATTTTTATTTTTATATAAAATACCAACACCTTTAGGAGCATTTAATTTATGACCACTAAAACATAAAAGATCAATATTATTTTCTAAAACATCAACTTTAATTTTACCTACTGCTTGAGTTGCATCACAAAAAAAAGGAATGTTGTTCGCCTTTGCAATTGAACCAATTTCTTTTACAGGTTGAATTATTCCGGTTTCATTATTTACATACATAATGCAAATCAAAAATGTATCATTTCGGATTGCTTCTTTAAAATCATTTATTGAAATTAAACCATAATTATCAACATCTAAGTAAGTAACTTCAACACCTTTTGTTTCTAAATATTCACAAGTTGCTAGGACTACTTTATGTTCTGTTTTAACAGTAATTATATGATTACCTTTTTCAAAATTTGATTCTAAATAACCTTTTAAAACAAAATTTATAGATTCAGTAGCGCCGGAAGTAAAAATAATTTCATCTTTATTACAGTTAATTAATTCCGAAACTTGTTTTCTTGCAATTTCGATGGATTGTTTAGCTTTTAATCCAAAATCATGATTGCTTGATGGGTTACCAAATATTTCTGAAAAGTATGGATACATAGCATCGAACACTCTTTTATCAACGGGTGTAGTTGCGGCAGTATCAATGTATTTTGGTAAGCTATTCATTAATTTCATTATTTTATGTGTAATAACTTATAATAGTTTATGTTAAAATCAGAATGTAAATTTATATCAAAGTTGGCTAAAAAGCTAAAAAGTATGAAGTACATAATTAAAAAAATAGTTTATTTGACATCATTACTTTTAATAAAAGCCATATATTTTTCAGAACCAATAACATCAACGTCTTCAGGTAGTCCTAAAATAAATCTAGTAATAGCTTTAGGGTTATTTATGTTACATTTTAAAACATAGGTCTCTTTATTTTTTTCTTTTGTCAAAAAGGGTTCCACTAAAGGATATTCTTCTTTCAGAATAAGATAGGCAAGTAAAGACAACCTTAATTCAACTTCAAATTTTTCACCATTTAACTCGCTAAAACCAAAAACATCAGGCTTGTCATAATTGTGTAAGTACTTAAATTCTTGAGTAGCTTCTAATATTTCAACATTAGTTATTCTTTCTATTGTAAAATATTTATTTTTCTCACTGTCAACTTCATATGCTATAAGACAATTATAATTATCTGTAAATGTTATAGGCTCAACTACACGATCTGAAATCTTCTGTGAGTTTGCAGAATGATAATCTTTTAGGATTACTCTTTTTTCATTCTGAATAGCACCACTTATTTTTTCAACAATTTTACCTAAATGAGCTTTTAAAATATGGTTACCATGAATTGCAATTTCCGACTTGAAATATATTTTCTTTAACACAGCATCTTTAAGCTTGCTTTGTTTTCCTGAACTCAGAAGTAATTCCCTAAGCAATGTTACCTCTTCATTGGTAAACGATTCGGTTTCATCATACAACCCACCTTTTATAAAGTAGCGTTTGTTCTGGTCACGCTCCAATTCAAACCCCAATTCTTTGATTAGGTCCAAGTATCTGTATACTGTGCGTTCTGTACTTTCTATAAAACCTGACATAAACCTAATTGATTTTGCAGGTTCTTTTTGAAGCAATGAAATTAGCTGAAGTACTCTCAGTATTTTATGTTGATTAAGCATCCTCTTAAAATTTAATGACAAATTAGGACAATAAAAACCACTTTAGCAAGGAGTTGTCCTAAGTTGTCAAAAAGATTCAAGTTGTTTGTCTCTAATTAATTAAAATCAAAAATAAAATGAAAAAATTATTATTTATTGGAGCGGTTGTTACTTTACTAACATCATGTAATGTAACTTCAAATTATTATCAAATTTATAAAACCAACACCTCTGACAACATAGTCAAAAAAGGGGATTTACTTGTTTTTGAAGATGAAAACTGTTCGGTAACTTATAACCTATGGAATGAAGGTGGAAATGTCGGATTTAATATCTATAACAAATCAAATAAAAACTTGTATTTGAACTTAGAAGAAAGTTTTTTTGTTTTTAATGGCATTGCTAATAACTATTATAAAAATAGAGTTTTTTCTAATTCTGTCAATTCAGGAGCAACTTATTCAACGGGTGTTATGGCATCTAAATCCGTAACAGGTTATAATTTTCTTAATTTGTTACAAACAAATAAAGTTGCTGTATCTAACAATACAGGAATAGTAAATTCTTCAGGCTATTCGGTTTCATATAATGAAGAAAAAATAGTGAGTATCCCTCCTAAAACTTCTAAATATATAGTTGAATATTCAATTAATAATTCCCTTTATAGAGATTGTGATTTATATAAATACCCAACCAAAAAACAAATCAATACTAAGTCATTTACTAAATCCGATAGTCCATTTGTGTTTAGTAACAAAATCTCATACTATATAGATACCCCTGATAAACTAATCAAATTTGATAATTCTTTCTTTGTATCTGAAATCGCAAATTATCCGGAGAGTGAAGCGTTTTATTCAAAAACAGATGAAAACTGTGGACAAAAAAGCATGTCCAAAAGTTATTACTTCAATTATAAATCACCAGATAAATTTTATGTAAAATATGTAAAAGGTCAAGATAGTTGGAAGAATTAAAAAATTTGAAAGCGATACACTAACAAGTAAAAATGGTCAGTGGTGACAATTTTCAAATTATATTTTTCTTGACTGAGTTGCATTCAAAATATATTTATTAGTGATATGAAGAACTCTAATTCAATAACATGTGGTATTTGTTGACGATAGTTGTTTTTCAAATGAATCCCTACTTTTAGTGGGGATTTATATTTTATTACCTCATTACATATGTAAATAGGTCAGACAATTATATGATGTTAAAGAAGGAATAATAATTAGTAATTTTGAAATTGGTTAAAAAATTTAAATAAAAAGACATGAGTAAATTTGGATTTTCATTCTCGTTAAGTAGGTTGTTAGGAATAGCACAAGCAAAACAAAAATTAGCGAGAACTACCGGAATACCTACAACAAAAGGAGGTTTGCAACGAAAAATAGGAGCGAGTATTCTAAAAATATTTTTTAAGTAAACATCTTGGTAATTAATTAAATCCGATTACTTGTTATGGAACAACCAAAACGAAAAAATGATAGTTGTCTGTTTACCATTATTATGATGGGTATTATCATATTTATTATTTCTATTTCTAGTAATCATTACGGAACAGGTTCATCTAATAGTTACGTTAAACCCCATCACACCCGAACAGGAAAATTTGTAAAAGGTTACGTAAGAAAATCTGTAAGTACAAGTCCAAAAGCAGTTAAAAAACAAAATTATAGCAAGGGGTATTATCAAAGACATAAATCCCGGTACACCAAATCAAAAAAAGAATGAACCCATAATATGATTTCATTTCAATAACTTTTATCCTCACTTTTTGTGGGGATTTTTTTTGTCAAAAATATTTTTCTTGAAAAATTTCTAAAAAACTTTCATTTCTGATTTGACTATTGAATTTTAAATACCTACCCATTTAACATATCAAGTTAATAATCTAAAAAAAAAGAAAAATGAAAGAAATGAATTTTAGTATTGGAGTATATGCTCTGAAAGAAGTGAAAATCACAATTTATAATGAGGAACTTTTTAAGTTGAAAAGTAAAGAATTTTTAGAAAAAGAGCAGAGGGATATTGAATTAGATGATTTAGAGGAAACTCATTTTGAGGATTGTGTATCAATCGAACAAGGATTTTTTGAATGGGAAGAAGAGGACATTGAATCAGATGAATTCTATGAGTTAATGGAGGATTATCTAAATGAAATCAACATTAACTATTAAATATCTAAAAAAAATGGGGTCAAAAACCCCATTTTTAATTTCAATTTTAGGAGATTCTCCTGAAGTTACCCGATAAGTTTTAAATCTTCATATTGTTCCAATTGGATAATTTTAGTTTCTATTTGTTTCATAGGTGTAGTGTTAGATTTAGTAAAAATAAAGTGATAGATAAACGTGTTTTGGGCTGTTTCTTTAAATGTATATAACATCATTCCTACTTCAAACATCTTTTTATTCAACTTCCAATCACGGTCCTTATCAACATTAGTGATAAATACAGAACCCCCATCTACATTAAGTTCACTAACCTCTTCTTTTAAGTTGTTCAAACCAAATAATAGATAATAATTAATTGTTAATTCAAGTTTTTTCTTGAAGACGTCATTTTCATTGTCTTCAAGATTTTCAGTCTCATTGGAAATACCAGTTTGTCCATTTTCATTATCAGGTTGATTATTAGATTTTTTCTCATTAAGTTTTTTAACGACAGTTGATAATTTCACCTTTTCACCTGACATTTCCAACTCTTTTATGACATAAATAATTTCTTCCCGAGAATACAATTTAGACAGTTTTTTTATTATCTTTTCTTCATATTCGGATAAAGGTTGCTTTTCATCAAATTCTTTTTTTTGCTCTTTTTTTTTCTCGTTGCGGTCTGTTCTACTCCCTTGAGTGATTTCGTATTTTTCTCTCATAATAAAATACATGTTTAACTTTTCACTAAGTGTTTTTTCACGTGTTACATCAGTGTGAAGTAAAGTAACCATGTTCGACTCATCAATATTGACATAATTAACCGGAATCAATTTCATATTTAGCTCAAGAGCAATAATTAATCTAAGATTTCCACTGATTACAGTGTTAGATTTATTAACCAAAAGTGGGGTCAAAATACCTTGTTTTCTAATTGAGTCACACATTTCACCATAGTTCTTTGACCTACCCAAAATAGTAAACTTCTCTTTATTAATTGAGAGATTGTTTGGGTTGATATATTTTGTTTTTTCAAATGTTATAGATGAGTTTTTCATAGGATTTAAATTCAGATGTTAATCTTTTTTCTTTATATAATTTATCGAATCTTTTGAGTGATTTTGGGAGCCATTCATCAAAAATATCTTGAACAGTATACTTAAATCTTGGGGTGTATTTTTCTAAATTTTTATTGTTTAGGTGGTCACTTGTTTCAAGATAAAATGAACAAAAATATGTCCCCCTCTCAAAGCCGTGTGCACCAATAGAACGTTTGATTTGATATACTTTGAAAATGAAATCCATTAAACGTTGTTTGGGATTTGTACCGTTATTTATTTTCTCATAGTCCTCTGGGAATTCAGTTGAAATTATATTCTTTAGATTTTTATACAAATCATCGGGAAGTTCATAGATAACATCACCGTTGGTATGTTTTAAAGATTTAAAGTATTTATTACCGGTGTAGATTGACCCGTTTTTGTTGTGACCATAAAGTGAAGTTGTAGTGGTGCCCTCTAGCACATCGTTATACTTGTACCACCAAGTATTTCTAATAACATCAGACAAACTAAGAAATACTATAAGTTTTGCTCCAAGACCGTTTACTCCAAAATCTGGAACAGCAATAAGTGTTGATAGAATAGCGGTATTATTTAACTTCTTACATTTGATTTTCATATCATTATCCCATCCAATGAGTTCTTCACGTGACGTCAAGGTTTTGAAGTCCGACTTCACTTCAATGAGTCCTAATAATTTATCTGTAGTTTCATCGATCACAAAATACTTTATAGATCGACCCAACCCGCGCGAATAATTAGCGGAGGAAATCAATCTTCTACAATCAACCCAATTATTATTTCCGGGAATTAGACATGGTTTGATATTCTTTATTTGTTCAATACATCCTTGATAATCTTTAAGGTTATTAAATTTCCAAAATCGATTTCTCAACTTGGACAATAAAGGTAAATCCCCAATTTTATAATGTTGGTTCATTTCTTCAATTTTCCTTTCATGCATATATTCCTCTTGTGTCATGGAATTGAATGATTGAATTTCTTTTTCGATTTCAAGTTTGAAAAAGTCAAACGACTCTTCAAAATTGATTTGATTAATGTGATTTTTACTTTCCATTTTTTCGTGTTTTTTAAGACCGCGAAACTATAGACGGTAAAAAGAGGATGGCAGACTTTCGAGAGTCACGATTGACGGTAAAATAAATTTTTAGCTACATTTGTTAAAAATGTCTTTACATGAAAGTTTATTTAATTCGTAATGTAGACTTGAGTAAGTCGAGATTTGATAAGATATTGTCAACTTTGAATTTTAATGGGGAAAACAAAAAATCTCCAATTAAATATTACGGTGTTTGTGTAGATCCTATAATTGACGAAGAAATAATTGACCGAAATAATGAAATATATTATTTGTCAACCAAAAGAATTCAAAACGACGAAAAGATAAATCCCCTTCATCCTAAGGACTTCCATCGCTATTTTACAATATGTGATTCTGTTAGAAAAAGAGAGAAAATTGATGATAATGACCTCTGTATACTTTTAACAAATGAATTGAACCAAAATAACTTTTTTACTTGGTGTGATTTTAAAATCAGAAATATTTTTATCCAAACATCTCAGTGGGAATTGGTATTTGACTATGAAAATGAATATGAATTTGCTGTTATCTATGAAATCAACGCTTGGGTTCTTCGTTCTTTCTTTTTCGAAAATTCAAATATATTAAGAAGGTCAATAAATAAAAGGGTAAAGGGTAATTTAATGGACCTATGCAGACATAAAGATGAAATGTCAAATAAGATGAAAACTGCAGAAATACCCGAAAATCTTTTAAATCAACTTACGGAGAATAACCTAGATAAATATCCCCAAGTTAAATTCATAAAAGAACAATTTGAAAATATACGATTGATGTTATTAAATCGTGATAAGTCAAAATTTTGGTTTTTCCCTGTTACACTTCGATTTACACATCATAATCACAATCCTATGGTTGTTATAGAAGAGTTAGGAAATAAAAAAATTGATTTTGATTTAGCTGACAGGGTTATCTATCGTTTGTTTTTAGAGACAGAAGGAGGAATTCACTATGACAACCTCAATCTTTATAAAAAGAGAATTTATGATTTGTTTTATTTGGAAACCACAATTAATAGATCTACCAAAACAACCTTAACCACAATGAAAAATAAGTTAAATATCTTATTTTCAGATGAAGAGAGGGAAAAGTATTCAATTGTTTTAAACGAGGAAGATGTCAAGGAATTAGAATCAAATAAACTAATATCAACTGAAAAAGAACTTTTTAATAAAAGAACATCAGCAATTAACAGAACTTTGAGAAATGCAATACCTACAGGGATTGTCCAAAACTATCTTATTATTAATGTAGACAAGAAAAATAAGTATAAAATTTACTTAGACAGAAATTTTGTTAAATATGATTGATATGAGTAACTCTTATTCTTCATACAATTTCAGGTAGATCTTAAATTAACTTCAGAAGAATCTACGGAAGTTGTTTTCGTTCCTAATAAATCAAATTGGATGTCTCCAATTACAACCACTAAAACAATATTTATTTTCAATTATTGTCTTTTTTAATATATCTGAATTTTAAATACCTCAAATTATTGAATTTTTTTTAATTCTGATTTGACTATTAATTTTTTTTCACCTATTAATTTCTCATAACATTAAAACAACATTAAATTATGGAAGAAATTAAAAAATTAGTCTCAGATAATTACCTTTTTTTTGAAAAATTGTTAAGAGAAGGTACTGTTAAAGTTCAAGAAGTATATTCAGACGGTGAAGAATTATTACCGGAATTAAAATCATCGATAATTGAGGGTGATTTATTTAACAGGAAATATATTCATCATCCATTGGTGATTGGTGATTTAGGTATAATGCCAAATTCATATTACAATAAACAATTGATAAAAAACCAAGAAAGATTAAAGGAATTTGAAAAAAACA
>CANCPC010000088.1 GCA_947379965.1 Flavobacteriaceae bacterium
GATTGGAATTAATCAAGATTACTTCGATTCCTTCTTCGCGAATAGAACGTGCTGATTGGGAACCTGCATAATCAAATTCGCAAGCCTGTCCTATAACTATTGGACCTGAACCAATTATTAAAACCGATTTTATTGAATTGTCTTTTGGCATTGTGTAGTTATTTTATTATTTTTATTTGATTAAAGTTACTATTTATAGTTGGGTGGAAAACTTTAAACCTTAAACTTCAAACATTTAACATTTTATTCACGACGAGATATAAAAAAAGGCGATACTAATAACAGTAACGCCTTTATATATGTTTTATAAAAACATTATTTTTTGTGTCTTGGTTCAGAAGAAACAGTCAATTTGTGTCTTCCTTTTGCTCTACGACGAGCTAGGACTTTTCTTCCATTTGCAGAAGCCATTCTGTCCATAAATCCGTGCTTATTTCTTCTTTTTCTTTTCGATGGTTGAAACGTTCTTTTGCTCATTGCTTTGTATCTTTAAAAATGTATTTACGATGTGGATGTGGTTTCGAAATTTGTTATTCTCAAACCGAGTGCAAATATACAAAGACTTTTATTTCTGGCAAGTGGTTTTATAAATTTTTTTTTAATTCATTTTACTATCTTTGCAATCTTAAATATATACATCATGTTTCATAAAAACATTAAAATTATTATCGCCGGACTTATAGTGGCTACTGCTATTTGTCAATTTACCGAATCTAATATTGGTAACGGAATCTTTCTTATAATATTGACAGTAATTCCAATATTTCTTTACTTTAAAAACGAATTCATTTTGTTGGCTTTCTTAAAATTAAGAAAACAAGATTTCCCTGGCGCTCAAAAATGGCTAGCTTATATTAAAAATCCTGAAGCGTCTCTAGTAAGAAAACAACAAGGATACTTCAATTATTTACACGGAATCATGCTTTCGCAAACCAACATAAACCAAGCCGAGAAATATTTCAAAAAAGCAATCGAATTAGGATTATCTATGGATATGGATTTAGCAGTAGCAAAATTGAATCTTGCCGGTGTTGCTATGTCTAGACGAAGAAAACTTGAAGCGACCAACTTGCTTAACGAAGCTAAAAAACTAGACAAACAGAATATGTTGGCTGACCAAATCAAGATGATGAAAGATCAGATGAAGAAAATATAAAACTAAGTATAATATTTTAAAGTCTAAAAGTCGAAAGTCAAAAAAAGTATATTACTTTTTTTGACTTTCGACTTTATTTTTTTGAACTACTCCATAATTATTTTAGGTAAATTTTCATTGAACCACTTGTATTTATTCAAAATCATAATATGGGTTCCACCTTTTAAAACTATACAATTCTGAATGTTTTTTATAGGAAAAACATCGTCGGCGTCCCCGTGAATATGAATTACGTTTTCATCAACAACGGATCTATTCCACAAAATCACTTGCTCTACCGCCCAATCTAAATAGCGCTTATCGCGAATACGAAGGAATTTCTCATACAATTTAAGTCGTTTATTTATTTTGGATCCAAATGAAAATTGAGATAGACTTTCTACATTCGCCAGCAAAGTTGTCGGAATCAGTTTGTACGCTTTTGTGTTTTTAGCCACTTTAAAAGCCATAGGGAATTCTAAATTACTCTTGACACTCGAAATAATAATCACTTTTCTAGTTTTAAGAAACCGCGCCATTTCCTGAACCAAAATCCCACCGAAAGAAACTCCGATTAATACCGGATTTGGATGCGTAATTTTTTGTGAAATTCGTTTCGCATAATTAGGCAATGTTTCATTATATAATGGCATTTCCCATTCTAACAAGACTATTTCAAAGATAGTTTCCTGAAGTACAATCCGCTCAAAAATAGCAGAACTTGCTGCTAATCCTGGCATAAAATAAACTGGTATTTTACTCATAATTGGGTTTTCCTATTTTAAAAATCATTCCGATTTCTAAATTTCAATAAAATTAATTTTTTTATTAAAACCAACTTCTATTCCAACTAATCAATTATAAAATAAATACAAAATTAGAATTGTTTCGATAATAGAACTAGAAATCATGTGTTATTGAGAATCAAAACAATACATTTGTAAAGAATGCTTCTCCAAAGAGCAAAATTGAAGCAGAACACAAAATAAATTTGCTCTATCTCAATAATAAACCAAATAACATGGAATCTTCAGTCATCATAGAAATCAGAGATAATACTTTTGCTAGGCAATTTGAAACATTAACCGAAAAAGGATTAGTTACTGTTGAATATTCGTTTCAAGAGAAAAAAATATTTTTAACTAAAATTAATGTTCCTGATTCATTCGATGATGATTTTTTTATTTCAAACTTACTCAAAAACATTATGACAATTGCTATAGAAAGAAAGCTAAAAGTGGTTCCTATACTACCTAAAATAGTAATTTTCTTCAAAAAAAATCCTGTTTACAAAGAATTACTTCCTCCTGGAATTAGACTGTAATAAATATTTTTTTGAGGCATTAAGAAATTAAGCTTTATAAAAATCCCATACTTAATTTCTTAATGGTTTGTTTTATTAAATAATTTGTTTAATCAATAATCTAAATTTTACTTCTCGATTTCTCTAAGATTTTCCATTTTTTTGTGTGCCAAGAAACCGGCAATATCTTCAAAATGTTCTTTTACGCGCTTATTTCCAAATTCGAAAACCTTTGTAGCCAAACCATCCAAGAAATCACGATCATGAGAGACTAAAATAAGAGTTCCGTCAAAATCACGAAGCGCATCTTTGATAATATCTTTAGTTTTCATATCCAAATGGTTCGAAGGCTCATCAAGAATCAATAAATTGACTGGTTCTAGTAATAATTTAATCATTGCTAAACGGGTTTTTTCGCCACCAGAAAGCACTTTTACTTTCTTAGTAACATCGTCACCATGAAACATAAATGCACCTAAAATATCTTTGATTTTTGTTCGAACATCACCCACAGCTATATCATCAATAGTTTCAAAAATGGTAGCATTTTCATCTAATAAAGAGGCTTGATTTTGTGCAAAATAACCAATTTGTGCATTATGACCTATTTCAAGACTTCCTCCGTTGATTTCAATTTCTTTCATAATGGCTTTAATCATTGTCGATTTTCCTTCACCATTTTTACCTACGAAAGCTACTTTTTGACCGCGTTCAATAACCATACTAGCATTTTCAAAAACCACATGATCTCCGTAGGATTTTGACAAATCCTTTACAATTACTGGATATTGACCAGATCGAGCTGCCGGTGGGAATTTCAGTTTCAATGCCGAAGTATCAACCTCATCTACCTGAACAATAACCAATTTTTCTAACATCTTCACTCGCGATTGAACCGCATCGGTCTTCGAAAATGTCCCTTTAAAACGATCAATAAAAGCTCTATTATCAGCAATCATTTTTTGTTGCTCGTCGTAGGCTTTTTGTTGATGCACTCTTCGGTCTTTTCGAAGTTCGAGATAATGAGAATATTTAGCTTTATAATCATAAATTCTACCCATCGTAACTTCAATAGTACGATTGGTAATATTATCGACAAAAGCTCTATCGTGCGAAATCACCACAACGGCTTTCGCCGAATTAATCAAGAAATCCTCTAACCATTGAATACTTTCGATATCCATATGGTTCGTAGGTTCATCGAGTAAAATTAAATCTGGTTTTTGCAAAAGGATTTTGGCTAATTCGATGCGCATTCTCCAACCACCAGAAAATTCGGAGGTTTGATGGCTAAAATCTTCACGAACAAAACCCAAACCCAGTAAAATTTTCTCCACTTCGGCTTCGTAATTGACTTCTTCGATGGCGTAGAATTTCTCGCTTAAGTCGGAAACTCTTTCGATCAATTTCATATAAGCATCACTTTCGTAATCGGTACGAATAGTCAATTGCTCATTGATTTCATCGATTTCGGCTTTCATAGAAAAAACTTCACCAAAGGCTTTCGAGGCTTCTTCGACAACCGTAGATCCGTCTTGAGCCAATAAATGCTGCGGTAAATAAGCAATTACAGCTTCTTTTGGTGCCGATATATTTCCTGTCGAAGGTTTGCTTTGACCGGCAATAATCTTTAAAAGTGTCGATTTTCCAGCTCCGTTTTTTCCCATAAGGGCAATCTTGTCATTCTCGTTGATGGCAAAAGAAACATCGCTAAATAAAGTGGTACCGCCAAATTGAACGGAGACATCGTTAACTGTAATCATTGTAGTGTTGATTTGTTTATTGGGTGAATCGTTTTATTGATTCATGTATTTTTTGAAAGTCGCAAAGATAGTTTAAATAAGGAATTGGACAATTGTAAAATTTGAAAGTAGTTATTGATAATTCATAGTTTAGACTGAATCGAAAAATATTTTTTAAAAAAAATAATGATTTTTTTCAAAATGAGGAAAGCCGTAAGGAAGTTGTTCTTAATTATTTCAAATTTGCATTGATAAACCATAAGATTAATGAAAAGAATTGACAAAGATGAAAACAATTCAAACCAAAAACATAATAGCCTTTGACGAAAAATATTTAATTTCTGTAATTCAATTATGGAATGAATATGATACAATGTCAGTGTTAGTTGCCTATTCAGAGCTAAAAAGAAGGAAATGCGATATTCCTATTCATATTCTCGAAGAAATGATTGATTTCTTCGTGAAAAAAAATATTTTAATTTAAATCAGATTTTAACGCTTTTAATTCAAAATAAACCTACGAACCACTTCGGCAACACCGTGATTATTGTTTGAAGCCACAATAACATCACCAAATTCTCTTAATTCAGCATCTACATTATCAACCCAAACACCCAATCCGGCATATTGTACCATCGTTAGATCATTTCCTGCATTTCCAACAGCAATGATTTCGCTTTGAAGAATATTTAGTTTTTCAGCCAAGATTTTAATAGCTGCTCCTTTGTCAACTCCGTTTGGTGCGGCTTCTAAGAAAAAGGGCTTCGACATACAAATACTCAAATCTGGCATTGCAGCTTTTAATATATTCTCAACGCCTTTCAAATAACTTGGTTCTTCCAATAAAAGACATTTTACCGCCGAAGTGGTAACTTCATCTTTAAAACTCGGAACAATTACATGCTCCAAACCTGTTATAGAGCTTTCAACATCAATATATTCAGATTGACTTTCACTGATGATTTTACCATTAACATAAGTGATAATATGTGTATTGTTTTGCTGACTAAAATCATATAAAGAATGAATTTGTTCTTTTGTCAATGCTTGTTCAAAAAGCACTTTATCTTCCTTTAAATCGGTAATTGTGGAACCATTAAAAGAAATCATAAAGGAATTATTGACGTCGCATTGCAATTCTTTGGCATACTCAATCATCGCCGATGTTGGTCTGCCTGAAGCCAAAACAACATAAACTCCCATTTCTTGTGCTTTTAACAGCATTGCTGCATTCTCATCCGAAATTTTATGGTCGTCGGTCAACAAAGTGTCGTCCATATCTACAACCAGCATTTTATATTTCATTCTTTTAATTTTTTTTATTCGTTTGCAAAGTCCCAACAAAAAACCGCTCTATTGAAGCGGTCTTTTCTATTTTATTAATCGTTTTTTTATTCTGTCAAAACTTTGTTTTTGGGCTAAAACTCCAATAACAACAACTATTTTTAGTTCTTCTTCTATTAAATAATAAACCGTATAAGGAAATCTTGTAATTATTGATTGTCTTACTTCCTTGTGCTTTTTCTGATAATGTTTTGGATATTGTCTAATGTAATCAAATTCTTCGTTTACTTGCAATTTAAAATCTTCTCCTAATTCAGCATTTATATCAAAATACCATTTTTTTGCTTTTATCAAATCTTGAAATACAATTGGTAACAATTTCAATTTGTATTTCATTACCATTCCTTCTTTACCGAATCCCAATCCAACAAATCTTGAGGGTTTTGCTTATATTCATTTAATCGATTATCCAATTCCACCTTATGATCAGACGAAATTACAAGTTTATCCAACTTATCTTTTTTTAAAATCCTTTCCAATTTTTCAAAAGTTTCCTCTTCAACCTTAAAAATCTCCTCTATAAAACTATATTTTCTAGCTGATAAATCCATAATATCGGTTTTTAATAAAGTACAAATATACAATTTCTCATTTAAATATATATTTTTAATTGTACTGAAAAAGAACTCACTAATCCATTCATAAGAACTTTACAGAGCAAATAAAATAAGATCAAATTACAATTTTAAATATTCAATCTGAATTCCTCAATTACAGGATTTGCCTTAGAAAAATCGACTTCTTGAATAAACAATTCAACAGGTTTTGCATTCGTAATACTTGGCAAAACATTCGATTGATTGTTATTTCTAATCACTGTATTCACGCCAATTTCTTCTATTTTTTCTTGTAAGGCTTGCGCCAAAATATCACTTCCCGAAAACACTTTCATTAATCCCATGCTATTTTATTTTATAATTATTTATTCCCGTTTTCTTCGTCGCCTTCTAAATCCTGAAAATCTTTATCAGCATCATAATTTTCTTCCTCTTCCTCAAAATCTTCCTCTTCCTCAAAATCGAATTCAAAAGGCTCTACCAACATTTTTTCGGCAAGAATTTCTACTCTTTCCGATAATACATCTGTAAAAATAATGCGTTGCGTTTTGTTGATACTATTCGAAATTCGCATGATTTTAGTTTCGTGACGCAATTTCAAAATTGGATCGGCATCGTCAAGAATAAACATTCTCAATCGGTTTACGTTATAACCCGCCGTGGTAAACATTTCGCCCAGTTTATTTGGCGTTCCAATTAACACATCGACTCCTGTGGAAATATAATTTTTGTCATATTCCATATCGCCTTTGTCATGAACGCCATATACTTCAAGTCCAGAATTCTTTCCGTATTTTTCGAAAAGCTCCTCCATTTCTAAAACCTTGGCTTTATCTTCAACAATAATCAAAGCACGAGGCGATTCTTCATTTGATCCTGCCAATTTCTGAATCACATTGATGACAATTGTTGTTGTTTTTCCGCTTCCGTTTGGAGCAATAATAATACAATCGGCACCACTTTTTAGGGTCGAAAATGTTTCTTGTTGCATTTCATTCGCTTCGGTTAAACCGTTTGCTATTAATTCCTCCTGAAGATTTTCGTTTATTTTTTTTAGTTTCATTATTTAAGATTGAAAGATTAAAAAATTAAAAAATTAAAAGATTGAAAAACAAATACAGAATCTTTAAATTTTTTAATTTTTAAATCATTAAATTAATTTTTATTTTGACGCAAACAGCTGCACATCATTCTCCGAAATCTCGTTTCCTCCAAGGATAATCAATCGTTCAACTACATTTCGTAATTCACGAATATTCCCTGTCCAATCGTATTCCTGTAATAATTTGATGGCTTTCGCCGAAAATTCTTTTCTTGCATTTCCTTGTTCCAAAGCAATTTTTTCGGCAAAATGAGAAATCAACATCGGAATATCATTTCGTCTGTCATTCAACGCCGGAACTTTTATCAAAATTACGGCCAAACGATGGTATAAATCTTCCCGGAAACGCCCTTCGGCAATCTCAGTTTTCAAGTCTTTATTGGTTGCCGCAACCACTCGAACATCTACTTTTATATCTTTATCGGCTCCCACGCGGGTAATCATACTTTCCTGCAAAGCTCTCAAAACTTTGGCTTGCGCCGAAAGACTCATGTCGCCAATTTCATCTAAAAAAATGGTTCCTTTATCCGCAGCTTCAAATTTACCAGCGCGATCTTTTACCGCCGATGTAAAAGCGCCTTTTACATGGCCAAACAATTCGCTTTCTATCAATTCGCTCGGAATTGCAGCACAATTCACTTCGATTAACGGAAAATTAGCTCTTTGACTTTGTTCATGCAATTGATGCGCAACAAGTTCTTTTCCGGTTCCGTTGGGTCCCGTAATTAAAACTCTAGCTTCGGTTTGAGCGACTTTTTCAATCATCACTTTGATCTGATTGATAGCTTCGCTTTCGCCAATCATTTCATAATTCTTACTTACTTTTTTCTTCAGAATTTTGTTCTCGACAACGAGTTTTTTTCGGTCTAAAGCATTACGAACGGTATTCAATAATCGGTTTAAATCGGGCGGTTTCGAGATATAATCAAAAGCCCCCAAACGCATCGTTTGTATAGCGGTTTCCATATCACCGTGGCCAGAAATCATAACCATCGGAATCTCGGGTTTTATTTTTTTGACAGCTTCAAGGACCTCAACTCCGTCCATTTTCGGCATTTTTATATCACACAAAACTAGATCATAGTCATTGTTTTTTATCTTTTCAAGACCAGCAAGACCATCTTCGGCATCCTCCACAATATAAGTATCGCTTTCTTCAGAAAGTATTTTTGAAAGTACTCTTCGAATAGCGGCTTCGTCTTCTATGATTAGTATTTTGCTCATTTTTCGTTTATTCGTTTAACTGTTTATTCGTTCAACCGGTTAACCAAATCACCGATTAAACAATTAACCAATCCATTAATATTTCAACCATTTATATAATTCTTTCCAAGTTGGTTTTTTGCCGTACATTAATATTCCCACTCGGTATATTTTTGAAGCAAACCAAACTACTAAAAAGAAGGTTCCAAAAAGTAATGTAATCGAAATTGCCAACTGCCACCAAGGCACGCCAAATGGAATACGCATTAACATTACGATGGGCGACGTAAGCGGAATCATCGAAAACACGGTCGCAATTGTCCCGTGTGGATCATTTATTACTGTGAAAAACCCAATGTAAACTCCTAAAATTAATGGCATAATAATAGGCAAAAGAAACTGCTGTGAATCGGTTTCGTTATCGACTGCAGCTCCAATGGACGCGTAAAACGAACTGTACAAAAAGTAACCACCAATGAAATAAATCACAAAAGAAATAAGGATTGTGGCGATGGGTAAACCCCATAATTCCTTGATGTACATTTGTGCAGTTCCAGCAAATTCTTGTTGCGCGCTATGCATCATTGCAGGCGGAATTTTCGCAGTTGGACTAGCGTCTATCCCGAAAAATGCGGATGCGGCAAACATTAATGTCAACCCGATAATCGCCCAAATAAAGAATTGCAGTAATCCTGCTAAGGAAGTTCCTATGATTTTTCCCATCATCAATTGGAATGGTTTTACCGAAGAAATGATAATTTCGACAATACGATTCGTTTTCTCTTCGATGACGCTGCGCATAACCATATTTCCGTAAATGATGATAAACATCATAATCAGGTAACCAAATGCACCACCAATGGCGATCTTTATTTCGTTAAGTCCTTTGACACTTTGCTCTCCCGAAGCTTTGGCCAGATTGATATTCACTTTGGCTTGAGCATTTTTTATAGCCAATGTATCCAATTTAGCTCTTTCGAAATTGCTTTTGGTTAATTTTTTGGCAATAACATTTTGAACACTTTCAATGAATGAAATACTCGGACTTTCGTTGGAGATGAACTGTATTTTATGTTCTAAATCATTCGTGTTAGCTACTTTTGGGATGTACAATAATCCTTCAAAACTTTCATTGGTAATGCTGTCTTTTAAATATTTGACATCTATGAGGGACAAATCGTAATATTTATATTCACCATTTTTTTTGTTCAAAGACACGAATTCATTGGTAAACAAACCCGATTCATCATGAATAGCCACTCGTTTTGTATCTGCTTTCATAGAACTCAAATAACCAACAAAAGCAGCGATTCCCACAAAAAGTAATGGACTCAAAAAAGTCATTACGATGAATGATTTATTGCGCACTTTGG
>CANCPC010000089.1 GCA_947379965.1 Flavobacteriaceae bacterium
AATTATTTTTTTTTTAATGATTCAGATAAAAATCTATTAAAAAGGATTACAAAGATCAATATAGGGATAACCTAACTATGAATTATTAAAATCAAGCAAAGCACTTTTAAAAAATAATAAAAATCTATGTTCCTATGTGGTTAAAACATAATGAAATTGAATTAAACCCAACGGGAACAAATTTAAAAATACTATTCAATAAATTAGAAGATAGTGCTACAATACCCTTTTGTTTGCAGCTAATTTTATTTTTGTTAATAAATTATTTTTCAAAATGTGGAAAACCGTAATTATGAGGTTTTTTAATAGATTAAATTTGAATAATTTTAATTTAAATCTTAATGAAATGAAAAAAAACTTACTATTATTTTTTTTAGTGTTATCAATTACTAATATCAGTGCTCAATGTTGGCAATCTATTTTTACAAATGATTTTCATTCATTCGCAATTTCGAATAATGGGATTTTATTGGGATGGGGATGGAATCAAGAGGGTCAATTAGGCGATGGAACAACAACTACAAAAAATAATCCGACTCAAATAGGTATCTCAACAAATTGGCAAACTATTTCAATTGGTTTAGTACACTCTATTGCATTAAAAACCGATGGGACTTTATGGGCTTGTGGAAGAAATACTTCAGGTGAATTGGGAGATGGCACAAATATTGAAAGAAATTCATTTACACAAATAGGTACTGATAATAATTGGATTTTTATTAATGCAGGTTCGTATTATTCAGTTGCAATAAAAAACGATGGTACTCTTTGGGCTTGGGGTAAAAATTTTAGTGGTGAATTAGGCGATGGGACAAATTTAAACAAGAACATACCTACAAAAATTGGGCTGTCAACAAATTGGGTATCTGTATATGCTGGAAATGACAATACAATTGCAAAAAAATCTGATGGTACTCTTTGGGCTTGGGGTACAAATGGTTATGAGATATTAGGTAATACTCCAAGACAAATAGGAACAGATACAAATTGGCAAAGTGTTTACATTGGTAGTAATCATACTATTGCTTCTAAAACAGATGGGACACTTTGGGCTTGGGGTAGAAATAATTATGGGCAGTTAGGTAATGGCAATAATGTAAATAGTAATATTCCAATTTTAATAGGTTATTCAAATACTTGGCAAAATATTAGTGCTGGTGAAGCCATAAACCTTGCAATTAAAACAGATGGGACACTTTGGGCTTGGGGCTACAATGGAAATAGCCAATTTGGAGATGGAACAATTGTAAATAGAAACTCTCCAAAACAAATTGGAACAGATACAAATTGGCAAAGTGTTTACTCTGGTGGTAATCATACTTTTGGCACTAAAACAGATGGGACACTTTGGGCTTGGGGTTTAAATCAAAACGGACAATTAGGAGATGGTTCATATATTAATAAAACTACCCCAGCCCTTTTGACTTGCCCTCAATTAAGTAATGCAAATTTCATACAAAATAATAAAACAATAAAAGTATACCCAAATCCTGCTAAAAGCATTATAACATTTGATTTTGGAAACATAAAAATCTTAAATGATTGGAGTTATAAAATTGTTAACTCATTAGGCCAAGAAGTTATGAATGGAGTGGTGAATTCAAATCAAAATATCATTTTACTTAATAAATTAAATGGGCAAGGAATTTATTTTGTTAAAATTTATAATGAATCAAACAAATTAATGGACACAAAGAAAATTATTGTTCAATAGTTTTTGCATTAATATTATAAATAAGAGCGGCCAAAACAGTTGCTCTTTTTTTTTCAAATAGGAATCCATAGGCAAGCGATAAATATTCTAAAAACAAAACTTTCGCAAATATTTGTACCTTATTTGTACCTTAAATTATTATAATTCTAAACAACCTTGTAAAATAAAGGTATTGCACAGCAAACCTACTTTCTGTATCGGAAAGTAAAACCTGTCCAAATTATTTAGAAATTACAAAATACTAAAATTTACACTTACAACGAATAGAAACCCCAATTCATAGCTTTTATTAGGTTTACACAGTAAAATAGGGCCTAATATATTTTTTTTAGTTATTATAAAATTTAAAATTCAACTTGTTTTTTTTAACCTTTAAAAAAATTAAAAAATATTCTCGAAAACGCAATTATTATTCTAAAAAAAATAATAGTGTTGATCTGGCAACAAGAAGCTCGCGTCCACTGTATTTTTTTTGTAAAGAAATGTACAGTTGCTGCCAGAAACAAAACTATAAAATACACATTTATACCACAATAATATATATTTCAATTATAAAAGATAGCTAAAAACAAACCAAAAAAATAAAGGATTAATTACTAGTCTTTTAAAAAAAATTAAATCAAAAAGTATTCCAAAATTTGGAAAAAAGTACATTATTTGGAATTTAATTGAATTCGGATTTGTTTTCAGTTTTCAAAAAATAAGCCCTATTAAACTTTGACTATTCTTTTTTAAGCAGGAAACTTGAGTTATATAATTTGCAATATCCAAAAATGATTGTAAATTTGAACGAAACCTCGCATAATTAAGAATATAACCTATTTGTTAGTCTTATAGCCTATTTAATATGAAAAAATACTTTCTACATAATGGCACCGAAAGCAGCGGACCATTTAATCTTGAGGAATTGAAAGATAAAAAAATCACAAAAAATGCTCCTGTATGGTTTGAAGGAATGGAAAACTGGAAAACAGCTGGTGAAATTCCAGAATTAGAATCTGTTTTCGTTATAATACCTCCACCCATTTCAAGTTTTATGGCTATTCCGCCAAAGCAAGAACTAGATGTAAAGAACGAAGTAAAAGAAGAACGAAAAATATTTGGTTTGTCAATAAAGACTTTTTTTATTATTTTAGGAAGTTTGGCTTTACTAGTTATAATAGGGGTTTTGAATACCATAGAAGAGAATCGAAGTCAAGAACTAAAACTTCGAAACTATAAAACTGAAGTGGAGAATCATAAGTATGAGCTCAAACAAAAAGAACTTTTAGATCAAAAAAAACAAGAGGAAGAAGAAGAAAAAGCTCGAGCTGAAAATATAAAAAAAGAAAGAAAACTAACCGTAACTAATCGAATTCTTGAAATCAAAAATAGGATTGCTGCCTATTCTGATAGTACAGAAGTAGCCAAAAGAAAACTAGGCGATGCTTCTAGTTTTAAAATTTTAAGATCGGCTTCAGAAAAAAAGGAACAAATCAGTATATTGCAAAAACAAATCATCAATTATAAAACTCAAAAGGATGAGTTAGAAAAAGAATCCGAAGAATTAAAATTGGAATTAGAAAAAATAAACTAGTTTGTTTTATCCAAAAAGAAATATCAAAAAAACTTCACTAAAAAACTTTTTTCTATGCTATATCTTATTTTAAGCATTTTTTGCAGTGTATCTGTGGGTGTTTTGTTCAAAATATCCCGAAATTACACCTCTAGCAAAACTCAAATCATTGCTTTTAATTACCTATTCGCCCTAGGGCTTTGTTATCTTTCGTACGAACCAGATATCAAGGCCATTGGAGCATCGGCTCCATGGTTAATTTATTCAATAATTGGTGTTTTGTTACCTACTATTTTCTTGTTATTAGCAACATCAATAAAATATATGGGCATTGTAAAAACCGATGCTGCCCAACGTTTATCATTGTTTATCCCAATAATTGCAGCTTGGTTGCTTTTTGACGAAGAATTCAATACACTAAAAATTTGCGCGTTATTCGTAGGTTTACCGGCTATACTAATGCTACTGGCAAAACCTTCTAGTAACTCTCAAAATAAATGGATATATCCTGCAGCAGTACTTTTGGGTTTTGGAATTATAGATGTTCTTTTTAAAAAGGTATCCACTTATACGGAATTGCCTTATACCACTTCATTATTCGTAATTTTTGGAATTTCTTTTCTGATAACCATCGTTGCTGTTCGCTTCGAAAACAAAAATGAAAATACAAAATTAACTTCTCAGAATTTACTTTTTGGCGGTTTAATTGGTATATTCAATTTCGGAAATATTCTTTTTTACCTCAAAGCACATCATGCTTTTGCCAAAAATCCTTCAACCGTTTTTGCAGGAATGAATATGGGAGTAATACTAATTGGTAGTCTTGTAGGCCTTTTTATTTTCAAGGAAAAACTATCAAAACTGAATTTTACTGGGCTGTTTTTAGCTTTAGTTGCTGTGGTGTTAATTGTTATTTCTCAAAGCTAGTCAGTAAGAATTACTATATAAAAAGGGTTTAGAAATTTCTAAACCCTTTTTTTAATTCGTTTATTTTAATACTTTACTTTAGCTCCTAATCTACAAAATACAACAGCTATTTTCTGCTTAAATTTGTGGAATCAGTGTTAAATTATAATTCGAGAAATCTTTTATTTTATAATTTACTGATATAACTGCCATACAAATCCTTAAACTGATAGCCTTCTGAAAAGCGATCTTTGTTCAACTTTTTATATTCGACTAATCCCCAAAGTACAAATTCTTTCATGAAATAAAAATCTTGTTTTTCAAGTTGAGGTTGGTATTTTTTTATCAATATTTCTAATGGTGCAATTCCGTCTAAAATAGTTTTATATTCTTCATCCGAACAATCATCTGCTAATTCGAAACCGCTTTCTGCAAAAAACCATTCCAAAATATCAGAATAAGGTGTTTTTTCTTGTTGTTTTTCTAGTTTCTCAATTTTAGGAAAAAATGCAGGAAAAAAAGTATGAATAGCATCTCCTAATAAATGTTGAGCAACAACTGCAGCTCCCTCCTGCTCACCTTCATAAACTAATTCTACTTTTCCGGTAATGGCAGGAATAATTCCCATAAAATCGGATAATCGTAAGGTAGTTTTATCCGCACCCGATTTTAATGTGCGACGTTCAGCTGTGCTTAATAAATTCTCAAAAGCCGTGATACTCATTCTAGCACTTACGCCACTTTTATTATCTATATAGTCGCTTTCACGTGCTTCAAAACTAATTTGTTCCAATAAATCTCTGGCCAAAGATGGCACATAAACCAAATCACTTTGCGCAGCATCTAGCTTCGCTTCTTGTTCAGTAATCGTTCTAGCAATTTGGATAGTTTCTGGGTAATGCGTCAAAATTTGAGACCCAATTCTATCTTTCAATGGGGTTACGATACTACCTCTATTGGTATAATCTTCTGGATTTGCAGTAAAAATAAATTGCATATCCAGCGGCATTCTTAATTTAAAACCACGTATTTGAATATCACCTTCTTGTAGTATATTAAACAACGCCACTTGAATTCTAGCTTGTAAATCGGGTAATTCGTTGATAACAAATATACAACGATTGGCTCTAGGAATCATTCCAAAATGAATCACACGATCATCGGCATACGACAATTTTAAATTAGCGGCTTTTATAGGATCGACATCGCCAATTAAATCGGCAACAGTAACATCTGGCGTCGCCAATTTTTCGAAAAAGCGTTCACTTCGGTGTAACCAAGAAATGGGAGTTTCATCCGCTTTGGCAGCAATTATATCTTTTGCAAAACGAGAAATTGGGCTAAATGGATCATCATTTATTTCGGAACCGCTAACAAATGGAATGTATTCATCTAATAATTCAATCATTTTACGCGCCAATCTAGTTTTGGCTTGACCACGAAGTCCCAATAAATTGATATTATGACGGGATAAAATAGCGCGCTCTAACTCAGGAATTACCGTATTTTCAAAACCGTGAACACCTTCAAATGTGGGTTGTCCAGACTTGATTTTCTCTCGTAAATTATGACGCAATTCATCCTTGATACATTTGCTTACGTATCCTGATTTTTTTAATTCCCCTAGTGTGTTTATGTTTTCTATATTCATGTTTGTAAATTATCTTTTTCCTTTATTTTATTTTTTTCTTTCTATTGGTTTCATAATCTTCAAAAATCATTTCACCCAAACCTTTCAATCCAGTGTAAAAAGCTTTTCCTTGATTGGCTTCAGTAAAACGGTTTACAAATTTTTGCAAATAGGGATCTTTGGCAATCATAAAGGTCGTAATAGGAATATGCAGTTTTCTGGCTTGTTGCGCTTCGTTATAGCATTTATCTACAATATATTCGTCTAGACCATTACTATTCATATAATATGAGCCATCTTTTTCGCGAACACAACTGGGTTTACCATCGGTAATCATGAAAATTTGCTTATTGGTATTTCTTTTTCTTCGAAGTAAATCCATGGCTAGTTGCAATCCTGCCACGGTATTGGTATGAAAGGGACCCACTTTTAAATACGGTAAATCCCGAATTTCAATTGGCCAAGCATCATTACCAAAAACAATAATATCTAGGGTATCTTTTGGATACCTCGTTGTAATTAATTCGGCCAAGGCCATCGCAACTTTCTTGGCAGGTGTAATTCTATCCTCGCCATACAATATCATGCTATGGCTGATATCTATCATCAAAACCGTACTCATTTGAGATTTATATTGGGTTTCTTCGACAACCAAATCATTTTCGGTCAGCATAAAATCTTCTACTCCATTATTGATTTGGGCATTACGTAAACTTTCGGTCAATGAAATCCGTTCTAAGCCATCGCCAAAATTAAATTCGCGAAATTCACCAGTATGCTCATCTCCGCTTCCGGTATGTTTTGTTTTATGATTTCCTGATCCGCTACGCTTTAAATTTCCAAAAATAGTATCTAATGCTTGTTGTCGAATCGCTCTTTCTGTTTTGGCTGTAATGCCAATTCCTGAAGTTCCATCGTCATTGATTTCTTCTCGAATGTATCCTTTTTTCTTTAGATCTTCGATAAAATCATCGATGGTATAAAGCGCATCAGTTAGCTTATATTCCTTATCTAATTCTCGCAACCAATTAATAGCTTCTTCAAAATCGCCTGAAGTATGGGTGATTAATTCCTTGAAAATACCAAAGAGTTTATCAAACGGAGACTGAAATGGTGCTTCGTAGGTTTTAAAATAAAATCCTTTTTTAAAGTTGTTTTCCATAATATTAAAAGTACATTTTTTTAAAAAGAACAAAACCCTAACATATATTAATTTTAAGTTAAAAGGTATTTCATTTTTAGATAAAGAAATTCAATGATTTTGAACAATAGAAAAATGGATTAAAGCCGTATTTCTTGAACTGAAATACCTTAAATCGGACTATCTATTTTTTGATGCAATTGATTTAACAAAACTTGATAGCGGCTGATCTCTATCAAATGCTCATCATCGTCTGAAAAATCAAGTAATTCATCAAGCATTTCACTCACTTCGACCAATTTATTGTTAGCTTCTTTGTTTTGCTTGCTTACCATCAGATCTATTATTTCTTGTACTTCTATTTTTAAAGTACTGAATTTTTCATGTTCCATAACTTAATTTACTTAGATTCATCTGAAGAATTATTCTCATTAAATTTCTTCACGATTAATTTCAATTTTTGCTTACGTAAAACTTTGGCTGCTTTTACTTTGTCTTGTTCCTTGTGCAGCTTATCATTGTGCTTTTTGATATTTCTATCGTTATTTCGTCCCATTACAGTTCTCTTTTTATTTCGTCTAATGTTTTATTTGTGTAAATTAATTCTTCGATTATTTTTTTTCGAAAAACGTCTAAATCATCGTATTCGAAATATTTTGCCCATGAGGTCAAATTGAACAAATTTCTGATTTGTTTAATTCTTTTAATAGTTTCAAAACTGGTTCTTAATACCGCTTTTTTGTCGTGTTTGGGGTTATTTCGATGCTGATAATTGACGGTTTTTTTGTCGTATCTTACTTCTATATAATACAATTCCTCTAGGGCATTATCTGGATAAAATTGATCCCAAGCAGCAAAACCGAGTTTTGTTTTAGACTCCGTTTCAGGGTCTAATGGCTCCAATCGCCACTTGCTATTGGCCAAACGCCCCCAATGGTTTGATAATCGATACATTCCTTTTTTAGTATAATAATAACTACTTCCCGATTTACTTTGGTATTGCAACGGTAAATTGGTAATGGCTTGTATGCTTTCTTCATGGAAAACACAAAAAGTGTTTTTGAAAGATTTGGGATTTGGTCGAAATGGTTTTTCCATCACACAAAGGTAATCAGAAACTAAAGAAATATGCAAGTCAAACAATTATTGATTAACTTTGCAGCAATGAATTATAATAAAAACAAATTAATCATGACGAAATCTTCTCAAGAAAAAATGTTACAAAAAGGAGTTTATACGGGTATTATGGAACGAGATGAAAACAATAATTTTTTTTGTGGCGTGTATTTATTAGATTATAAAATGGCAATCTCCAATCATAACATTGGCGATTGGATAACCATAAAATCAATAATAGAAAATCCAAGCGACATCAGTTATAATAAATATCCTAAGAAATCGAAAAACTTTGATAAAGCAAATAATAAACCTGAACAAGACTAATATTTACTGTAAATCTATTAATGAATAAATCATAAAACACCATCTGTTTTTTGATTTTTTTTTTGTCTTAAACTAAAAAATTAAAAAAAAGTGTACATTTGCAAAAAATTGTCAATTTTGAATCTAAAACAGAGTAGTTTCATATTAAAAGACAAGTAGTTACCATATTTATGAAAAAAATAGTTGAATACCGAAAGTTGCTAAATGTAGACAAAACTGCTGAACTAAAAGATTTAAAAACCATTTACCGTAATGCGATGAAAGAATCGCATCCTGATAAATTTCAAGGTGATGAAGCGGGTTTAAAAGAAGCAGAAGAAAACAGTAAAAAAATTATCGAAGCCTACCATTTTTTGGTGAGTATCAATCCCGAAACAATTAAACAAAATTTACCCGAATATACAGAAACAATTGCTAATTCTACCATTACAGATTATAAATTTGTAGATGGGAGATTGATTATTAATTTTTCAAATGGAAGTATTTACGAGTATATCAGCGTGCCAAAAGCTACTTATGTAAAAATGGTAAATGCAGATTCACCTGGAAGATTTGCAAAAAGACACATACTAAATGCTTTTACTTGGAGAAAAACTACCAACCAAGATTAGTTTTAAAGAAATAGATTAAAATGAGCATCTCATAAAGAGATGCTTTTTTATTTATATTATTTTTTATGTCTATAAAATACATATATCAGACTTCTATCCTGTAAAAATAGA
>CANCPC010000090.1 GCA_947379965.1 Flavobacteriaceae bacterium
CATATGTGTTAATTTTATTTCGTCAAATATATATATTTTAACATTTCGAAAACAAGTAATAGTTTTCCTCTTATAACTAAAACTAAACTTAGTTTTAGTTATAAAAGCCCCGCAAATAGCGAGGCTTTTAAAGCTGCTTCTTTACAGAAGTTGTAACAAGCTTTTTTATGTACCTTATTAATGTTTTAAATCTGAAAATTTAGTATCAGCTACAAACGAAGGGTTTGTTTTTTCAACAACAATTTCTTTTGCCACATTAAAACTTGCTGTTTGTTTGATGTTTAAGGATGATGTTCCAATGGCTATTTTATAAGCACCTGCTTCTGCAATCCATGCCTTTTTATCAGTTACAAAAGAAGCCAAATCTTTAGGGTTTAAGGTCAAAGTAATCGTTTGACTTTCTCCTGGTTGTAATAAATTTGTTTTGGCGAAAGCTTTCAATTCAGAACTTGGTTTGTCAGTTTTTTTAGCTGGAGCCGAAAGGTATAATTCAACTACTTCTTTACCAGCAATTTTACCAGTATTTTTTACAATCACAGTTGCAGTTAATTTATTAGAAAAAGTGGTAGTGCTTAGTTTTAAACCAGCAACATCAAAGGTTGTATACGATAATCCGAAACCAAATTCGTAAGATGGTTTTATGTGGAATGTATTGAAATAACGGTATCCAACATAAACTCCTTCTTCATAGGTTACATTTGTTGGATTTTCTGCAGGCGTTCCAATCCAGTTTTTTGCGGATGGTGTATCTTCATATTTAACGGGGAAAGTCATTGTTAATTTTCCAGATGGATTTACTTTTCCTGAGAAAACATCCGCTACAGAGTTACCGCCTTCTTGGCCTGGTTGCCATGGTAAAAGTATGGCATCTACCTTATCTTTCCAACTAGCAGTTTCAATTACACCACCAATATTCATTACTACAACTACTTTTTTACCTTTGGCATGAAATGCTTCCGAAACATTGTTGATTAATGCTATTTCATCAGCGGCTAAATTAAAGTCTTCATCCACTTTTCTATCATCACCTTCACCTGCATTTCTTCCTAAAGTGATCAATGCAACTTCGGATGTATTTGCTTTGCTTGAAATAATTTCTTTGTTTAATTCTAATTCTAATAGACGCTTTGGAGTCGCCATTAAACCGCCATTTTTTTCGCGACGTTCAAGTTCTTTCGCTTTTTGATCTGCTGCGTAGGGTTTGTATAATGTTTCTAATTCTTTATCTATCGTAAATCCTGAATTAGTTAATCCATCAATTAATGAAACAGAATAAGCTTCATTCACATCACCACTTCCTGTTCCACCAGAAATAAAATCATAAGAAGTTAATCCAAAAATTGCTAATGGAGCAGTTTTAGAAGTGAACGGCAACGTATTTTTTTCATTTTTTAATAAAATAGTTCCTTCCGCAGCGGCTTGTCTGGTAACTTGAGCATTTCCGGTTAAGTTAGGTTTCTCCGAATATTTATAGTTATTCATTGAAGGCGATCTCATTACCAATTCTAAAATCCGAGTTAAATTTGTATTCACTGCTTCTGCAGTTAGTTTTCCACTTTTTAAGTTATCTAAAATTGCTTTCTTTTGAGCAGGCATTCCTGGCATTAATAAATCATTCCCTGCTGATAATTGTGCTGTAACATCACTAACAGCATTTGGAGAAAATGGAGAATTTTTTCCCATAAAACCATCATATCCACCAAACCAATCCGTCATTACTAAACCTTTAAATCCCCATTCTTTTCTTAATACAGTAGTCAATAAATCTTTTCTTTGTGAAGTATAGGTCCCATTAATTAAGTTGTAAGATGACATAATAGTCCATGGTTGCGCTTCTTTTACAGTGATTTCAAATCCTCTTAAATAAATTTCTCTTAATGCTCTTTCGCTAATATGAGCATTTATACCCATACGATTACGCTCTTGATTGTTAGCTGCAAAATGTTTAACCGAAGTTCCAACTCCATTCGATTGAATTCCATTTACTATTGCTGCCGAAATTTTTCCTGTAAGTAAAGGGTCTTCCGAATAGTATTCGAAGTTTCTACCGCATAATGGATTTCTGTGAATGTTCATTCCAGGTCCAAGTAAAACATCTACACCATATTCTTTGACCTCATTACCTATGGCTTTTCCAACATTATTAATTAATTCAGTATTCCAAGTTGAAGCCAATGATGTTCCAACAGGAAATGCAGTAGCATAATAAGTATTAGAATCATTATTTCTCTTAGGATTGATTCTTAATCCAGCCGGACCGTCAGAAACAACAACTGTAGGAATTCCTAGTCGTTTTAAATCATAAGTTCCACCTGCAGCACCGGGTACTTTTCCTTGAAAACCTTCAGTTGTGAATTTAAATGTAGTTGCATCAAAACCAGGCATCCCAATTCCGATAAGCATACTTGCTTTTTCATCATCAGTCATTTTGCTAATTAAATCCTGAATACGATCCGCCAGAGGAAGTCTAGTGTCTTCATATTTATCTAATTTTCCGTTGTGGTTTAAATCAGAAAATGTATACCCATTTACTGTGATGATAGGGTTTCCATTTACATCTTTATTATCAGGGTTTTTAGACCATGAATATCCAGATACAATTAATGATGAAAGTAGCGATATTTTCGCAATTTTCGATAATGAGAAATTTTTCATAAGGTTATTTAGTTAATAGCAATTCATTGCTTCTTTATGAAGCAATATTAATTATATTTTTTAATATTTGCAATAAAGAATCAATTTATTTTTGATTGTTGTTTTATAAAGTAAAAATTATGTTAATTTTTGTAATTTTGAAACGAATATATAATTATGGAGTTTAAAAAATTAATTGAAGAAGGATCCAACCGATCATGGGAAATATATATGCCGCATTTGTCAATAGATTGCGTTGTTTTTGGATTTCATGATGCCGCTTTAAAGGTTTTGGTAACAAGGATGAAGGAAAAGAATCTTTGGGCACTGCCTGGAGGATATGTTTTGAAAACAGAAAATATTAATGATGCCGCCAATAGGATTCTAAAACAAAGAACGGGTGCAGAAAATATATACTTGCAGCAATTCCGTGTTTTTGGAGATTTAAATCGTTCAGAGGGGTTCTTCGAAGAATTTGATGATACCATTTGGAATAAGCAACGATTTATATCCATAGGATTTTATGCATTAGTTGATTATTCATTGGTAAACTTAGTTGTAGATAATTTTTCTGACGCTTGTGAATGGAAATCAATCGATGAAATACCTCAATTGATGATGGACCATAAAAGTATTTTTGACAAGGCATTGATTACACTTCGAAAACAATTAAACTACAAACCTATTGGATTAAACCTTTTACCCGAAAAATTTACAATGCCAGAACTTCAAAAATTGTATGAAATTATTCTAGGTAAAAAACTAAACCGCGGTAATTTTTTCAGAAAAATGCTTCGTTATGACATTCTTTTAAAATTAGACGAAAGCAGAAAAGGCGGCGCGCACAGATCACCTGATTTATATAAATTTGATATAGAAAAATATCAAATGGCTTTGAAAAATGGTCTAAACGAAGGCTGGTAAAATCTTTATAAAATCTTTATACTGTTCGTCTTTATTTTATAAAATACTTACAACTTATCATTTAACTTTGTGTTAGTTAAAATGGTAATTATGAAAAGTACTTTAAGTCAATTTAAATTAAGAAACCAATATTTGATTTGTATTTTGTCAGTTTGCATAGTTTCATTACTTTGTTTGTTAACAAGAGATTTTTTAGGACATAAAGTTATTGGTTATATTTTATTAGTTGTCGTTTCATTACTGGCTATGTTTTTAGATATATTTCCAGTTTTAATGAGTGCTGTATTAAGTGCTTTGTTTTTAAATTTTCTATTTATTCAGCCTTATTATACGTTTCATATTAGCACTTCAGAAGATACTTTATTCTTATTTTTATTCTTTCTAATTACTCTGATCAACGGAGTATTAACCCATAAAATTAGAAAAACCGAAAAAAAATTACAAATAAAGGAGATTAGAGTCAATACAATGAAACTCTATAATGCTTTATTAGACTCTTTATCACACGAATTGCGCACTCCTATTTCAACCATTATGGGTGCAATTGATACGATTCAAAGTAAAACCGTACTTATTTCTGATGAAAACAGACAAAAATTATATTCCGAAATCGAAAAAGCTTCTCTTCGATTAAATCATCAAGTTGAGAATTTGCTTAATATGTCACGTCTTGAAACCGGAGTTATTCAACCAAAAATCGATTGGTGTGATTTAAAAGAATTGATTTACAATGTTTTAGATCATCTAAAAGAAGATTTACAGTTTCATAAAATTGTAGTTGATGTAGATGATAATTTACCACTATTCAAATTAGATTATGGTTTAACGGAACAAATAATTTATAATTTGATTTTCAATGCTTCACAATACACGCCAAAAGGAGCTAAAATTCAGATTAAAGTGGAGTACAATCCGAATGTAGATTTTGAATATAATCCAGATAAATTAATGCCTTGCGTTATCACAATTTCTGATGACGGTAATGGTTTTCCCGAAGCCGAAATCGACAAAGTTTTTGACAAATTTTATAGATTACAAAATTCAAAAACAGGAGGAACAGGACTTGGTTTATCTATTGTAAAAGGATTTGTCGAAGCCCAACATGGTACAATATTATTAGAAAATGGTGAAGAAGGTGGTTCCGTTTTTAAAATTGGATTTCCAGCTTTAATTATGAATACAGCAGCAATTTCAAATGAGTAATCAAGCTACAATATTAGTCATAGACGATGAAGTTCAAATTAGGAAACTACTTGAAATTACTTTAGATTCAAATGATTACAAAACTATTTTTGCAGTTAATGCAAAAGAAGGTTTAATGATGGCCGCCAATTACCAACCGGATTTAATTATTTTGGATTTGGGTTTACCCGATGAGGATGGGCAAATCGTTTTGAAACGATTAAGAGAATGGTTTAAAAGTCCCATTATTATTTTGACTGTAAAAAATAGTGAGGAAGAGATTGTGAGAGCACTAGATAGTGGAGCTAATGATTATTTGTCGAAACCTTTTAGGACTCAGGAATTATTAGCTAGAATTCGGACTGCTCTACGTAATTTGATTCAGTATGAAAATGAGCCAATTGTAAAATTTGGAGATGTTTCTATCGATTTTACATCGAGAATTGTTAAGAAAAATAATGAAATTCTAAAATTGACCACAACCGAATATAATTTACTTTCTATTTTAGTAAAAAACAAAGGAAGAGTTCTTACTCACCAATATTTATTGAAAGAAGTTTGGGGAAACAGTTATTCTGATCAAACACAATATTTGAGAGTTTTTGTTGCTCAACTTCGTAAAAAGATTGAAGCAGATCCCAATAGACCTAAATTTATCATAACCGAATCTGGAGTGGGCTATCGATTTAACTTAGATTAAATAATAAACAAATAATAACTAAAAAAGTCATTCATAATTGGCTACAACAAAATTAAAATTTAAAATGAACAAGTCTACAATTCAAAAAATTACCGCCGCATCACTTTTGGTCGCATTAGGAATAATCTATGGTGACATAGGAACTAGTCCTTTGTACGTGATGAAAGCTATTATTAAAGATAGGGAAATAACAAAATTACTTGTTTATGGAGGAGTTTCCTGTGTTTTCTGGACGCTTACTTTTCAAACTACAATTAAGTATGTTTTATTGACACTTTCTGCCGACAATCACGGTGAAGGAGGAGTGTTTTCGCTTTACGCATTAGTAAAACGATTTGGAAAAGGAAAGTTGGTTATTCCAACAATTTTAGGAGCTACAACTCTACTTGCTGACGGAATTATTACTCCGCCAATTTCTGTAGCTTCGGCTGTAGAGGGTTTGGGCGATGTTGTTCCAGGTATTCCAACACTTCCCATAATCATTATTATTTTATGTGGATTATTCTTTTTTCAACGATTTGGAACCCAAAAAGTAGGTTTCTTTTTTGGACCAGCTATGGTAGTTTGGTTTTCAATGCTAACTGTTTTGGGATTGGTTCAGATTTTTGAACATCCAGCTATTTTTAGTGCGTTAAACCCAATGTGGGGTTACGAATTATTAGTTGAATATCCACAAGGATTTTGGTTGCTTGGTGCTGTGTTTTTATGTACTACTGGTGCAGAGGCATTATATTCTGATCTTGGACATTGTGGAAAAAAGAACATTCGAATCACTTGGATTTTTGTTAAAGTAGCCTTGGTAATAAACTATTTAGGCCAAGCCTCGTGGTTGATGACGCAAGGAAGTAAATACTTGGGAGATAGAAATCCGTTTTTCACAATTATGCCACAATGGTTTCTATTCTCAGGAGTAATTATAGCAACATTTGCTGCAATTATTGCTTCTCAAGCTTTGATAAGTGGTTCTTATACTTTGATAAACGAAGCGATGTCTCTTAATTTTTGGCCTCGTGTAACCATTAAAAATCCAACTAATTTTAAGGGTCAAATTTATATTCCATCTATTAATTCGATACTTTGGTTTGGCTGTATTTTGATGATATTATATTTTAAAAATTCTTCAAATATGGAGGCTGCTTATGGTTTTTCGATAACAATTGCGATGTTAATGACCACCGTACTTTTGAATTATTATTTGATTTACATTAAAAAGTGGAACCGAATCTTGATTGCAATTGTTATTACTGTTTTTAGCATTATAGAAATTGCTTTTTTTGTTGCCAATATCATAAAAATTAAAGAAAGATGGATGTTCTTGTTTTTCGAACTTTTCATATTTGTGACTATGTATGTTTGGTTTTTTGCTAGAAAAACAAATAATAAATTCTTGAAGTTTACCAATTTGGTAGAATACACATCCCAACTTGATGAGTTAAGTCATGATGATAGTATTCCTAAATATGCAACCCATTTGATCTATTTGTCAAAAGCGGATAGAAATTATGAGATAGAGGAAAAAATATTAAAATCTATTTTTTCAAAAAAACCAAAAAGAGCAGATGTTTATTGGTTTTTTCATATCAATAGAACTAATGATCCTTTTACTTTGAATTATGAAGTAATTGAATTATTGGATGATAAAGTAATCAAAATCGTTCTCAATATTGGTTTCAGAATTCAACCTAAAGTAGAATTGTATTTCAAGAAAATTGTTCAAGATTTGGTAAAAAACAAAGAGCTGAATTTGCATATTCGTCCTGATGGTTCTACAAAATACAATTCTGAACCTGATTTTAAATTCATTATTTTAGAAAAATTCTTATCTGTCGAAAATGAATTTTCTGTAAAAGAAGGTTTCTTATTAAATTCTTACTATATGCTGAAACATTGGTCTCTTTCAGATACAAGAGCCTACGGATTAGATAAAAGTGATGTAGAAATTGAAGAAGTTGCCTTTGTTTACCAACCCATATCAAAATTAGAATTAGAGAGAAAACAATAAGTTTGAAGTACTATAATTTTAAACAAAAAAACCATTATAAATTTAAAATGGTTTTTTGTTTTTACTACTTTCCTCTAATAGGAATAGGCATTTAAAACTCGAAGTTTTTTATTACTCCTAATTGAGAATATTGAATCGAAAAATTATGAGTTTTAAGGTTGGCAATTAAATGAGCATAATCTCCTTCATTGGTCCAAATAATGTTGATTTCTTCCTCAATGGTTTCGTCAAAAGCAACAGTTCCATTAAATGCATTTGAGGTATTTCGTAATCGAATGATATCTAATTGTTTTTTAACAACTTCTTTCTTAAGTCCTTCTTCAATGTCTTTTAAACTTAATGTTGATCTATTGATTTCTTTGTGACCATCTTTTCCTGCTTTGATTACAGCATCATAATCATTGGCTCCTGCAAAAATATCCAAATACCAAATTTGAGGAATTCCCGGCATAAATAATTGAATAGCTCTGGCTAACAACAGTTTTTGCTCATTTTCACCTAGTGCACTAAAATAGGTTGCATTCACTTGGTAATACGATATTTTTTTACCGTCAGCTCCATAAAGATTTTTTACTTTTCCGCCACGTTCTATGATGAGATCCATTATTTCTATAATCTCGTCATCTTCTAATAGCCCTTTTTGATATATTCCATTCACCTCTTTTCCTTTTAAATCCAAGATTGGAATTCCATCATGGCATCCGAGCATATTTACTGTTTTGAAACCTTTGGCAATAATTTCTTTTGCCCAACTCATAATCGCTTTATTCGTGCTTTTTTCGATGGCATGAATTGTTAATCCTGGTAAGAAAAAATCATAAATAGAATAGCCTTCATTAGCCACTTCATCGTGAAGATGTAAGCCAAATTCTGCATGTATTTCAGGAAGTAATTCTAAATTGTTTCTTTTGGCAATCTGATTTATTCTTTCTAAATAATCCCAAGTTCCTGGTTTGTTAAAAAAGTTAGTTTCGCCCACTTCTTTATGTAAATAGGCAAAGGCATCTAAGCGCAAAATTTGACAACCGTAACTTCCTACTTTTGATAATACCTCTTCGTAAAATTCCCATACTAATGGTGATTTTGCATTAACATCCATTTGACCCAAATAGCTACGTTTACTATTTAAAATCTTTAAAACTTCTTCTTTAATATCCGATTGATTACTAAAATCTATAGTTTGTAAATCTATATTTTCATCAATTGCATTGTTTATTTTTTCGCAAATTCGTATAGCATTTTCTGAATTTAAATTTGTATTTAATTTTAAATCATCAACCGAAATTTTTTCAAAGCTAACTTTTTGATAAAAGGTATTCCAATAGGGCTTTTCGGTTCCATCAGGAAATAAGATTTTTAAAATAGGGAGTCCTGATTTTCTCATAAAAAGTTGATCTAAAAACTCCTTTTTAGGAACAATAATTCCATCTTCTCCGAGTTCCCCGTTTCCTTGCCAAAATTCATTCCAATCAATGAAAAAATCTTTAAATTTAGACTGTTCTCCTTTAAGAATTAGATCTTTAAATTGTGGCGAGGCAACTGATA
>CANCPC010000091.1 GCA_947379965.1 Flavobacteriaceae bacterium
GTAATTCACCATCATCCAAAGTAACATAATCGAAAAACTCAAAAACGCGCGGATCCGAAAGAGAACGCAATTCGGTATTGGCAAAACCGCCACCCATGGCAATCTTTGTTGTAGGATGATTTTTTCGAACCCATTGTGCGGAACGAAAAGCCGCATATAAATTCCCAGGAAAAGGAACCGAAATCAAGAACAACTCGGGTTGTATCGTTTCGATTTTTGCTTTCAAAATCGAAATTAAAATTGCATCAATATAAGTGGTTTCTTGTTGCAGAGCCAAATACAATTCATCGAAAGAATTTGCGCTTCGGCCCAAACGTTCTGCATAACGGCTGAAACCAAAATTAGCATCGACACATTCTACAATAAAATCTAAAATATCTTCGAGGTACAAAGTAGCCAAATGCTTGGCTTTATCTTGAGTTCCCATGGTTCCGAAAGCCCAATCCAATTCTTCGAGTTGAGCAAATCGAGAAGCTTCGGGCAAGTACTCTTCTTGGCAAATTTGCATAGCCAATGTTGGATTTTTCCCTTGCAAAAAAGCAATAACCGAATCGATTGTTTTGATGTATTCGTCTTGTAAAGCGAGAATTCGTTTGCAGTTGTCTGTTCTTGGTTGTTGGTTGTTAGATAAAAACAAATCTTCCAAGCCTTTTTTCGAAAACAATTCTAAAATCACTTCGATACCTAAATCGGCTTGGGTAGCCTGAATATTTTTGGTATTCAGAAATCCTTTGATATAAGCCGTTGCCGGATACGGAGTATTCAGCTGGGTAAAAGGCGGTGTGATTAGAAATACTTTGGCTTTCAAATTCAATGTTTTATGTAAAAGTAAGACCAAAAAACAACATTATGCATAGATCTATAAAAAACTATTCAAGCTGTTTTAGCGCTGTAAGTAAAATATCTTTAAAACTGATGTTCTTTTTTGCTAATAACCAAAAGCGATATAAAAGTAAGTATTGCTGCTGCCGACAAATAATAACCAACATATGCAAGTCCATAATCTTTGGCAATCCAAATGGCGATCATGGGTGCAAACGCCGCACCTATAATTCCAGCAAAATTAAAGGTTATTGAAGATCCTGAATACCTAATATTCGTCGGAAAAAGTTCCGATAAAAATGTTCCCAATGGACCGTAGGTCAGTCCCATTAATGTCATTCCTAAGCACAAAAATACCGTTATCAAAGTAGTATTTTCAGAACCAAGAAGCGTTGAGAAAAACAATCCAAAAATAGCGATCGCTACAGAAAAAATAATTAAGACCCTTCTTCTACCGAATTTATCGGCTAAAATTGCTGAAATAGGAATCGATATACCAAAAAACAAAACAGAGAAAAGCTGCATAATAAGAAAATCACGTCTAGAGTAACCTAAATCGGTTGTAGCATAACTCAACGTAAAAACAGACATTAAATAAAAAGTTACGAATGTAGTGACAGCTGCTAAAGTTCCAAAAATTAATGGATTACGGAATTCTTTTAGCAAAACTACCAAAGGAATTCGTTTTTCTTTCTTGGTTTCTAAAGAAGCTAAAAAAGAGGGTGTTTCGGTTATATTCAACCGAATATAAAAACCAACAAGAACTAGGACAGCACTAGCTATGAAAGGAATTCTCCATCCAAAATCAAAAAATTGCTCGTTTGTCAAGGTGTCACTCAATAACAAAAAGCTACCACCAGAAAGCAACAAACCTATTGGCGCACCTAGCTGAGGAAACATTCCATACCAAGCTCTTTTTCCTGGAGGTGCATTTTCAATTGCTAATAAAACAGCTCCTCCCCATTCACCCCCAAGACCTAATCCTTGCCCGAATCGAAAAAGCATTAATAACAATGGAGCGGTAATTCCTATATTAGAATAATTGGGAAGAAACCCAATGGCAACGGTAGAAATTCCCATCGTCAATAAAGCAACAACCAAAGTCGTTTTACGTCCAATTTTATCCCCATAATGTCCAAAAACAGCCGAACCAATTGGACGTGCAAAAAAAGCGATTGAAAATGTCGCCAACGATTGTATTACTGAAATAGTTGGATTTGATCCTGGAAAAAACAATTTTGGAAACACCAAAACAGCAGCATTGGCATATATATAGAAGTCAAAAAATTCAATGGTGGTGCCAATTAAACTTCCAAAAAGAATATGTTTTAGTGAGTTTACTTTATCTGTACTGGAATTATCTTTCATAGGTATAATATATTTTGGATAAAAATGCTACTATTTTTTGAAAGTAACAAATAATTTACTGCATTACTTGGATTGACCTAAAAACTGATTTTAATTATTTAAACTATTTTTATAAAATACATATCCACATGCTAATATTACATTCTGGTATTGAAATAGTAGTTTTTTAAAAGAAAATAATACGTTAATTTGAAAATTTTGATTTACAATAAAACAAGCTATCTGTTATTTTTTTCCTTATTTTTACAAAAAAATTAATTATGCCAACTGACTGTATCAGCTATCAAAATTCGGGTTATTTCTCTAGTTTGATGAATGATTATTTAGACCAAAAACCAAATTTAAAGCCACTCTACAATCAGTTTCCAAGTCTTGAAAATTTCGAAGGGCAAATTCTAGAAAAGAAAAATTCATATAACAACAAAAACAGATTAATTTTAGTTGATGTATTAAAAAATCAATATTCAAACAGCTCAATATCAGACTTAACGAAGCAGAACATTGAAGCTATATCAAATTCAAATACTTTCACTGTAACAACCGGCCATCAATTAAATTTGTTTACTGGCCCAATATATTTTTTATACAAAATTATTTCTACCCTAAATTTAACCAAAGAATTAAAAACGAAATATCCTGATTCTAATTTTGTTCCAATTTATTGGATGGCAACAGAAGACCATGATTTTGAAGAAATTAATTATTTTAATTTTAAAGGACGAAAGTTTAGATGGAATAAAGAAAGTAAAGGACCAGTAGGAAGACTTTCTACCGATGGATTAGCTGACTTTTTTGAGGTTTATGCTCGTGAACTAGGAACAGGAAAGAATGCCAATGAAGTAAAAAAACTTTTTAAAGAATCGTATTTAAACCATACTAATCTTGCTGATTCGATACGTTTCCTTGCGAACGAACTTTTCGGCAAACAAGGCATAGTCATTCTCGATGCCGATGACCAAAAACTAAAAAGCATTTTTATACCTTATATAAAGGAAGAGTTAGTCAGTCGAACTGCATATAAACAAGTAACAAAAACAATTGAAGATCTAAAAAATTATTTCGTTCAAGTAAACCCTAGAGAAATCAATTTGTTTTATTTAGAGGACAATTTACGGGAACGCATCGTTTTTGAAAATGGAAAATACAAAGTAAATAATACAAAAATTGAATTTTCGGAAAATGAGATACTCACATTATTAAAAAATCATCCCGAAAAATTTAGCCCTAATGTAATTATGCGTCCGTTGTATCAAGAAGTAATTTTACCTAATTTATGTTACATTGGTGGTGGAGGAGAAATTGCCTATTGGCTTGAACTAAAATCATTTTTTGATGCGGTTAAAGTTACTTTTCCTGTACTTTTAGTTCGGAATTCGGCACTTTTAGTAACAGATAAACAAACAAAAAAAGCTGAAAAATTAGGCCTAAATTGGTCCGATTTATTTTTAAGTCAAAATGATTTAAAAAATAAAACAATCAACAAAATATCAAAATTTCCTATTGACTTTTCAGTTCAAAAAGAATATTTAACACAACATTTTCAGGCTCTATATGAACTAGCGAATGAAACCGACAAATCCTTTTTAGGAGCAGTAAAAGCACAAGAAGCAAAACAAATAAAAGGATTAGAAAACCTTGAAAAACGTTTGTTAAAAGCTCAAAAAAAAAAATATTCGGAAGAAATAGATCGAATAGTTGATTTACAAAACGAATTGTTTCCTAATGAAAGTTTACAAGAACGCCAAGCAAATTTTTCAGAATTTTATCTAGAGAATGGGATAGATTTAATTTCTGTTTTGTTAAAGAAACTCAAACCATTAGAAAGCAATTTTACTATAATATCATTTGGCAATACTACAAAATAACTTCAAAATTGATTTCTGCTTAATCGTTAGTATTTAAGTTAAAATCATAAAAAAACAGAATAAACATCAGACAAATTGATTTTTAATTGCTGATTTATTAAAATGAACCCATAAAAAAGTTTATTTTTGCACAAAATTTTAAAAAAAATATAGAATGGTTACAAATAGAACTTTTACAATGATTAAACCTGATGCTGTTTCTAACGGACACATCGGAAACATACTAGCAATGATAACAAATGCTGGATTCAAAATCATTTCATTAAAATTAACTCAGCTTACAGTAGCTGATGCACAAACGTTTTATGCAGTACATGCTGAAAGACCTTTCTATGGTGAGTTAGTTGAATTTATGTCACGTGGACCAATTGTGTCTGCAATTTTAGAAAAAGACAACGCTGTTGAAGATTTTAGAAAGTTGATTGGAGCTACAAACCCTGCCGAGGCTGCCGAGGGAACAATTCGCAAAGCATATGCAACTTCTATGGGAGAAAATGCTGTTCATGGCTCTGATAGCAATGAAAACGCTGCAATCGAAAGTGCTTTTCACTTTTCTGGAAGAGAACAGTTTTAGTTTTATGATTATTAATTAACGATTTTGGAATTAAGATTGAAATATCAAACAAAAACAGAAAATCCAGTTTCAAATTGTGAAACTGGATTTTTTTATTTATAATCTCAAAAATCAGAAATCAGAAATCGTTAATCAACAATCTCAAATCATTATCGTAAAACCACATCTTTAACAACTTCTCGTTTCAATTCCTCATTAATCATGGTAACAATTTTCGTTTTTCCATGAGTTAGTTCCTCCCGCAAAACTGCAGATGAAAGTTCAACATATAAAGTACTGCCTTTGAGAACCACATTTTTTGTATAATAATTGACTCCGTTTCCCATAAGATTTTTCCATGCATCCTTCACATCTATTTGATCCATTCCGGGTTGAAGTTTGTTCACTTGAATAATTTGCTTCAAAACATCACCAACAGTACTTTGATTATTTAGTCTTTTTGCCATCACCTAAAATATTTATTGGAGTTGCTTTTTTATAATGATATTCCTTTTCTTCGGAATTCTTAAAAACTAATTTATCTTTAGAAATAGCACTCAATTCTTCCGACCATTTTGCATAAGGAGTAACATAATCAAAAAATACTTTGTCATTTTCCAAGCGTATCTTAAAATTTTCATAAGTATCATTCACAACAAAAGTACCGTCTAATTGTGGCATTACTTTTTTGCGAATACCCGTATTATTTTTGGCAATTTGAAAATAATCATAACTTTCGTTAATCGTATAATCCTTGTCTTTTCCTTCGTCGAAAACCACTTTTTCTATTTCCCAATAGCCATTAATTTTGGATATATCCGAAGGAGCAATCTTTTGCTGACAAGAGACAAAAAGAAACGAAACAAAAAGCAATTTTAGTATATTTTTCATTTGACTAGGACTACTTTTTTTTTCTACTTTTTAGAAATCCATAAATAAAGAAAGCTGCACCAAAAACGAGCAGTAAATAATATAAAATAATGTTTTTGTCCCTTAGGACATTAGACAAAACAAATGAAATCATACTCAACAAATAAAGATAAATTGTCGGTACATTTTTAAAAGAAGAGAAACTCATTATACAATATTAAAGTAATCTTTGGCAAAATGAAATTTGCAAATGATTTATTATTTAAAAAAACTATCTACAAATTCATATTTATTGAAGACCTGCAAATCTTCGATTCCTTCGCCAACACCAATATATTTTACTGGGATTTTAAATTGGTCAGAAATACCAATAACAACTCCACCTTTAGCAGTTCCGTCGAGTTTAGTAACCGCAAGTGAAGTCACTTCGGTTGCAACGGTAAATTGCTTCGCTTGTTCAAAAGCGTTTTGACCTGTTGATCCATCAAGAACTAATAAAACATCATGTGGAGCATCGCCAACCACTTTTTGCATAACGCGTTTTACTTTTGTCAACTCATTCATCAAATTAATTTTGTTGTGCAAACGACCAGCAGTATCAATAATAACAATATCGGCATTTTGAGCAACGGCTGATTGCAAGGTATCAAAAGCTACCGATGCTGGATCACTTCCCATATTTTGTTTTACCAGAGGAACGCCAACTCGATCTGCCCATACTTGTAATTGATCTATTGCGGCAGCACGAAATGTATCTGCTGCACCAAGAACCACATTATAACCTTGTTTTTTGAATTGATACGATAGTTTGCCAATAGTGGTTGTTTTTCCAACCCCATTCACACCTACAACCATCAACACATAGGGTTTAGCATGAACAGGAATTATAAATTCTGTTGCTTCTCCAGAATCAATTTCTGATAACAAACTTGCAATTTCTTCACGAAGAATTATATTGAGTTCATCAGTACCAAGATACTTATCTTCTGAAACTCTTTTTTCAATTCTGCTAATAATTTTTAGCGTGGTATTTACACCAACATCGGAAGAGACAAGAATTTCTTCTAAATTATCTAAGACTTCGTCATCAACCTTTGATTTACCTGCAACGGCTTTGGTTAATTTTGAAAAAAAAGTTGTTTTTGTTTTCTCTAGACCTTTATCCAAAGATTGCTTCGCCTGTTCACTTAGGATCGGGTCCTTTTTCTCTGAAGAAAATATTTTTTTAAAAAAACTCATTTTATATACAATTTACGACAAAGTATTAACAAATTAAACGGTTAGAAATAATTAGACAATTACTATCAATAAAAAAGTCAGCAATATATTTCTGACGGTAAATATAAAAAATAAAAAAGCTACTTCCGAATGAAAGTAGCTTTTCTATAAAATGCTTTTGCTAATTATTTCTTTTTCAAGAAACCATCAACCTCTTCAGGAGTCATTATAGATTCTACGAATGTATACGCACCTGTTTTTGGAGATTTCACCATTTTGATGGCTTTTGATAATCTCTTAGAAGATGTTTGTAACGATGCTACTGTTTTCTTTGCCATGATTCAAATGTTATTTGTTTTTTAAAAAAATATTCAAATGGTATCCATTTGAGATTTTTATTAAAATCTCTAATTATTATTTAATTTCTTTGTGAACAGTTACACGTTTCAAGATTGGATTAAATTTTTTAATCTCTAATCTGTCTGGAGTATTTTTTTTGTTCTTTGTAGTTATGTATCTTGAAGTTCCTGCAACACCTGATGTTTTGTGTTCAGTACATTCTAAAATTACCTGAATTCTATTTCCTTTCTTTGCCATCTTGCTATTTTTTTATTTTGAAATAAGATTATTTAATAAATCCTTCTGTCTTAGCTTTTTTCAAAACTGCAGTAATTCCATTTTTGTTAATTGTTTTTACCGTAGATGCTGCTACTCTAAGAGTAATCCATCTATCTTCTTCTGGAAGATAAAAACGCTTTTTCACTAAGTTTACAGAAAATTTTCTCTTAGTTTTATTCATAGCGTGAGAAACGTTATTTCCTACCATCGCTCTTTTACCTGTAAGGTCACAAACTCTTGACATTATTCTTTTCTTTTATCGTTATTCAAAATCAGGGTGCAAAGAAAAGAAAAATAAACCTATTAACCAACTAAATTATTGCAGATTTTTTAAAATTTCTTTCCGCAACATTTCTAAGCTCTTAATCACAGCTCTATCTATCACTTTTTCACGGGGTTGTCCAAAATTAAACTCTTCAACAATTACAGTATTTGACGTTGCTAAAGCAATAAAAACTGCTCCAACCTCAGCATTTGAATCTCCTTTCGTAGGGCCCGCATTTCCGGTTGTTGCTATTGCGTAATCGGTTTTCATTATGCTTTTTACGTTAATCGCCATTTGTTTAGCCACTTGGGCACTTACCACAGAATGCTCTTTTATTAAATCTTCCGAAATTCCCAAAACTGAAATCTTAGTTTCGGTTGAATAAGAAACTACACTTCCTTTGAAATAATTGGAAGCTCCAGAAACCGAAGTCAACAACTGTGCAATCGTTCCACCTGTACAACTTTCGGCGGTTGAAACGGTTTTATTTTGCTGTTTCAAAAGAGTAGCAACAACTGTTTCAAGCGTTTCACCATCATCAAAACCAACAATAATATCGCCTATAATTTTCGTTAAGGAAATCACATTTTCCTCGATTGATTTTTCCAACAATTCCTTGTCCGTTCCCCTTGCCGAAAGTCGCAAACGCACACTTCCAGGATTGGGCAAATAAGCTAATTTGATAAATTCAGGTAAATTATCTTCCCAATTTTCGATACGTTCCGCGACCATGCTTTCGCCTTGGCCGTAGGTAAGAATTGTTTTATGGAGAATATAAGGGCGTTTGAATTCGCGGACAATTTTTGGAATTATCTCATTCTCGACTAAATGTTTCATTTCGAAAGGAACACCTGGAAGTGAAATAAAAACGGTGTTTTCTTTCTTCATCCACATTCCTGGTGCCGTACCCACTTGATTATGAAGTACAATACATTTAGAGGGTACGAGTGCTTGATCTTTATTAATTTGTGTAATTGTACGCTTATAAAAACTTTCTATTAGTTGCGTAACATGCTTAAGAACATCTTCATTAATAACTAATTTATCTTCGAAATAATCACAGAAAGTTTTTTTAGTTATGTCATCTTTTGTTGGTCCAAGACCACCTGTAATTATTACTAAATCAACTTTATTTTGCAGTTGGTTGAAGGTGTCGAGAATATGTAGCTTGTTATCACTTATAGAAATCATCTCGTGAACACCAACACCAATTCTATCCAATGACTTTGCAATAAAAGCAGAATTTGTATCGACAATTTGCCCGATTAGAATTTCATCACCTATGGTTATTATAACTGCTTTCATGTTAATTATTTATTTAGCTATTCCTTATTTGTTTGTGATCAGAAAACTTT
>CANCPC010000092.1 GCA_947379965.1 Flavobacteriaceae bacterium
TTTCTACTATAGAAAAATGTATAAGGAAAAACTAATTATTGAACCTTGTAGAGCAGAGATATTCAAAAAATGGCTATTTGATACATTTGAAATTGAAATACCTAACAGTTTAAAAACTCTTGATTATTGTAATACAAAGAAGAGAGAGCTATTATATAATACTTTAAAGGAAACTATTTTTAAAACCGAATAAAATCATTTAGTAAACTATACAAAACCATTGAGTAAACTCAATGGTTTTTTTTTGTCCATTTTTCAAAGTCATAATAATTTTACCCCCAGGAATTACAAACACTAAAAAAAAAAAAAAAATGAGAACAAATCAAAGCCAATTCATTACACGAAAACAAGCAGGCGAAATGCTACACTCTTCCTTAAAAACTATTGATAGACTTTTAAGAGACAATAGAATTAAGGGATTTAAATTAGGAAGTAAAGTTTTAATCTATGCTGATAGCCTGACCGAGGAAAATATCAATTCACTTTTTCCAAAATTTTTAAATTAACAATAGCTATGACAACAAGATGTTTTACGAAAGAAATTTCATTTGAGTCCTTTCAAGATAAAGAACTTAATATAATCAATACAGAACGAAGAGCACGTTATGAAAAGACATTTTTCAACAGGAACACAGGTAATAAATTTATCACTGACGAAGTCAAAATAATGCGTTACAAAAGAAATCTTTTGCTATCGGATTTTTATCAAAACTTTAGAGATACAAAATACACTTGGATTGAAATAGGTGTGGATTTTAAAACGACTACTCGAATTGGAGATATCGTATTAAAAGTTAAAAGGAATTTAAAAAAAATTGGCTTAAAACCCCTTTCGTATTTCTGGCTTGTTGATAGAGGTGAAATTAATTTTAATTTACATTTTCATTTAATATTAGCCGTTGACAAAATTGATATAAAAGGGCATAAACTCCCTAATGAACTGAAATTTTCATTTAAGGAGCGCAGTATTCATTCATCGTTTGTATCCAACAAAAAAAAAATGATAGACTATTTAAAGAGGAAACCGATTTTCTATATAGGAAAAAGAAAAAGAGTGTTTGGTAAAAGTAGGTTTCAATACAATAGCACTGCCACAATGCCGAATACAATCCAAAACAAAAAATCACCAAACGTTAAAAAGGAATTAGAAACAACAAAATAATTAATAACAAATTTTAAAACTATTTAATATGCTAAAAGCTATTCAAAAAAAAGTCTGTAAATATTCAAAAGAAGAATTTATCCCGCGTAGAAACAATCAAATTTTTGCCAACAAAGAAAGCCGTGTCGCTTACCACAACGATGTCAGTAATGCTTTTAGAAATAAATTAAGTAAGACAAACAAAGAAATAATAAAAGATTACAAAGTACTTGATTCAATTTTGGCAGAATTTGGTGAAATAACAGTAAACAAATTCTATTTAAGAGGAGCTGGATTTTCTTTCACAACTTTTACTAACGCTAAAAAAATGGAGAAGAAACAGTCTATTGTCTATACGATATTACATTTCAAAAGTTGAACAATGAAGATTATTATATAAAACGTACACAATGATAGATATCGATTTAAACAATTTAAAGTTACTTCCTGCCGACCATATTGCTTTGAAAGATTATGATTTTGCGGTTGGAGTAGAAAAGAGAAACAAACAACTCGAGAAAGCCATATTAGGGATAATAACGGCGGGAGTACTAATACTAATATATTATGTCATTAAAGATGAGACTAACAGAAAAGAGCAGTAATGCCGCAACTAATATTAGCCAAATGATAAAAGATGAAATCTACAATAGTAAGTTAATAAAGTCAGGTTTGTTTATTGGAGTTGGCGTTTTAGGATTATTTGCTTTGGGCTTTTTGTTTAAAGCGATAAACTATACCGCAGACAATTTCAAAAATCTAAATGAAACACTTAAACGCTAAAATTAGAGTACACTCAAAATTGTGAAAGAAGAGTGATGTTGCCAAGAACCTTTTTTACAACAATAACAACGAATTATAAACAAAATTAGAGTATCCGCATACCTAACCTAAAAAAGTGATAAAATGAATCTACTTTATACAAGAATTTCGACCGTCGAACAAAAGAACGACAGGCAAACTCAAAATGCCAAAGATTTCGATTTTATAATTGAGGACAAATGCTCAGGTGCAACATTATTTTTTGAAAGAGATGGCGGAAAGCGAATTGAAAAGATGGTCTCCAAGAAACAGGTGACCAAAATTTCGGTTCATCAAATCGATAGGCTAGGAAGAAACCTTTTAGATATTCTTAATACAATTGCATTTTTCAACAAAAAGGGGATTTGTATCCACTTCATCCAACAAGGAATTAAAACGCTAAACGATGACGGTACTGAAAACCCAATATCTAAAATGATAATTTCTGTTCTTGGGGTGGTTGCGGAAATGGAGCGCAATTTAATAAAAGAGCGTCAAGCTGAAGGCGTTGCCATAGCCAAAGCAAACGGCGTTTATAAAGGACGAGTCTCAGGCACAAAAGAAACCAATTTAGACTTCCTTAACAAGCCAAAGGTCAAAAAGGCAATTGACTACCTAACCAGTGGCATGAAAGCGGTTGAAGTCAATAAGTTGACAGGATTACATCCGAACACAATTACTAAAATCAAAAAAATAATATTATCAATTCAATAATTATGACAAACACATTTAAATTAGGGTATCATTCCCACAGCACCAGAATTTACAACACAGAAATTGAAAAGAAGGAACAAGAATTTTTAGAAACTTTTTTCTTTGGACAAATCATCTGCCCAAACAAAACTTTAACTAACGCCAAAATTACGGAGCATTATCTTGAGATTATAAAGAAAGTAGATTGCGTGTTTGTTTCTGAAATAGATGGTTATGTTGGCAAGGGTTCGTTTGGAGAATGCGCAATGGCTTTACAAGAAAACATACCCGTTTATGTCATTAAAAAAAATGGAGCTGAAATGAAAATTGAACAGGTTACTGAATTAATCCAGATAAGTGATGACAACTTATGGGAGTATGGGTATTTGAAAAGCAAAAAAGTGTCTATCAAAAAACTATCATTTATAAACTAACAATGAAAATGACCTACTACCTCCAAAAATTTCTAATTAATCTTCTTTTATGAAGATATTTTCAATTTATCACGCTTCCAGTTGCTGATGGTAACTTCAGCTAAAATTCCAATAAAAGAAATTATTTCTGAAATTTCAGCATCCGTTAATTTTTCTGCTTTTTTGCCTAAAATTACTCTTGCTCTTTGAATTGTCATTTGTTTACTAGTCTTAAATACCAAAAAACTTATAAATTCTTTTAAGAATAATATTTTTATTTTCGAACCTTTCCACTTTACCATCACAAATTACTAACTTTTTTCTTTTTGAAAAATTAATGGTTTGACTATTTGCAATTCGACTACCAATTAAAACAATATCTCCTTTTAAAATACTATAAGGGTCTTTTTGATAAATTATAATTTCAACGTTTTCAGGATTATAATAAGTTTTTATAGTTCTCAAACTGATTAATGTGCTGTTGGTAATTTCATATATTAATTTATTATCTTTTGACGGATATTTTCCGTCCTCCACTTTACCAGAATCTATTGTTACTTTTTGCCCCAAAGAACCATCACTCATATAGCCCAATCCATCTTTAATCTCTAATATTTTACCGTTTGAAAGTTCTCTGAAAGCAAGGTGTAATTTTTGTTGTCGAACGTTATTCAAATAATTATTGACATCTAAATCGGGGATTACATCCTCGTTAGCCAAAACGAAAAACTTATTTTCTGTCCCATCTAATCTTAAAATAAGAACTCCATTATCAATATAGGCTTCACTGCAAAGAATTTTATCTGAATTTCCTCTATCTATAAGTATAGACCTTGCTTCAGGAAAGTAATCCCACTTTCCAATTACTGCCTGACCATTTTTTGATAAAATAAGTCCCTTATCTTTTTTAAAAATTAACCTTTGAATTTCATTATCTTCATCAACAATTGTCCAAACCTTATTTATGAGGAGGTTGGATTGTTCTAGCGAAGCACTGTGATTTTTTAATTGGTTTACAATGCTAATAAATTGTGCTTTAATCATATTTTATTTTTAAAAAATAATTCATTCTATTTAAGCCACCCTCCCATAATTCGCATACCTCGTTTTGAAGTAATTAAAAAGTATCTCTGTCTTTACAACCCTATCGCCATCGCTGTAAGTAGGAAACGGTAATTTAGTGTATAGATAGTCGTTAATTGATTTTTTTACTGCCGAAGCCGTCTGTGTTTTCTCCGCCCAAAGCTCCACTTTAAACTCATTATTTTTGAGTTGTTCCAATAGTTTCCTTGCCGTATCTTTCACCTCAACACGCTCTTTGTCGTTCATTTTCTTTCCGCTATTAAGCATATCAAAAACAGTCAACTCATCGTCATTAAGATTTTCACGTTCCGCTCGCTTTTCTTCTTCTGATAAATCACCCAACAATAATATCAAGGCATCAAACAGCTCTTTTACCGTAGCGTATTCTTTGCCGTTATTATAGTTCTCTATGATTTCTTGATAGCGTTCGTAGAAGTCAATTCGCATTGGATTTTGGTCTAGCAAGCGATTCATCTTTTTAGCAACTCTGTCTCTCAAAGATTGAACGGCTATATTTTTGTTTCCGCCAACTTTCAAAAACTCCTCTTCAATTTTCTTGAAGTCCAAACCGCTTAAATCAATTTTCTGTCCATACCCTTCCGCCTGTTCCAGAACCATATTTAAACTCTCAATAGATTGGTTCACAACATACTGTACTCTTGACACGACATGGGTAATATCAGCTTCGTCGATTATATCTGTCATTAACGAATACAAAGCATTTATTGCGTCACGCTTATCTTTAAATTCATAAATAGTATTGTCGGGCATTAAAGCTTTATATTTCTTGAATACCTCTCGTGCCAATATTCCAAACTTATTTCTGCTCTCATCATTTTTACAGAGTGCATTATAACCTTCTTGAATAAATTTGATTTTGTATAAATTATCCTCGGCATTAATGATTGAAACCAGCTTAAAGTTACATTCATCATCCAAAAATAAATCGGTTGCTTGAATGGTTTCTTCTAAATCTGCTACAAGTTCTTCTAATGGTCGCACAGGAACATCATCTCCACCGTCTTTTCCTTTTCCTTTATTATCGCTATCTCCATAAATAGCCAAAGCCTCAAGTAATGCCTTGTAGGTTTCTATATAATCAACGATTAAACCGTTATTTTTTCCTTCGTGAACTCTATTCGCTCTTGCAATGGTTTGCATCAAGGTGTGTGACTTCATAGGTTTGTCTAAGTACAAAGTCGATAAACTCTTCACGTCAAATCCTGTAATCCACATGGCACAAACAATGGCAATCCTGAAAGGATTATTCTCTTCCTTAAATTCTTTTTCAAGGTCTCGAGTATTCATTTTTAAGCGGTGTTGCTCAATGTCTAATCCCCAAGCTTCGAACTTGTCAATCTCGTTTTGTTCATGGCTTACAATGACACTAATCTCTGTTTCTTTCGACCATTCCCAATCCCGCTGTTGCCAAAGCTGTTCTTGTAAATCATCTATTTTATCAATTTCCTTTTTACGGGTATCCAAATAGATTGCCCATTCTTCCGTAATCAAATCAAACATTTTCACAGCAGTTACTTTATCCATCGCGACAAACATCGCTTTACCTTTGTAACCACGTCCGTTGAAATGGGAAACCACATCTTTGGCAATCGCCCTCAATCGTTTCTCGGCAGTAAGAATTGGATATTCTCTCGAAAAAAGTTTCTTCAGTTTATCCTGTTGGTCATTGTCCAAATCTTCTTGTTCAATGGCTTCTCGGATTTGGTCATTGATTATCGGATTATCTAACCGCAACTTTTCCCCACGATTTTCATAGTACAACGGCACTGTTGCTCCATCTTCTATCGAACGTTTGAAATCATATTTAGAAACATACTCCCCAAAAATTCTTCGAGTCAATTCATCGTCCTTGAAAAGTGGCGTTCCCGTGAATCCAATAAACGATGCGTTTGGTAAAGCTTTGCGCAAGTTCATTGCCAGCGAACCTCCCTGCGTTCTATGCGCTTCGTCACTAATCACGATTATATTGTCTCTTTCTGTAATCACCTCATCAAAGTTGAATTTATGGATTAACGAAAAAATATAACGTTGGTCAGTTTTCAAAAGTGCTTTCAGATTTTCTCCGCTTGTTGCTTTTACGTTTACATCTTTTACTGCGCCAACCCCTGTGAAAGTATCATAAATCTGTATATCTAATTCGTTTCTATCTGTAACCAATAAGAATGTAAAACCGCCTCCCAAAGCACGTAATATTTTTTGGCAAAGGAAAACCATTGAGTAACTCTTGCCACTTCCTTGGGTATGCCAAAACACGCCTAATTTCTGGGCTTCTTCTTTATTTATCGCGCCAATTTTGGCTTTTTCTCGAACAGATACAAAATGTTCAACTGCCTTGTTTACGCCTATAAACTGATGGTTTCTGGCAATTAATTTTACAATAGAACCTACGGAGTCGTCAAACAATATAAAGTTCTCAAACAAATCCATCATTCGGGTTTTCTCGCAAACGCCTTTCAGTATGGTGTCTAAACTTATAATCCCTTCCTGCTCCTCGGTGATACGCTTCCAATCGTGATAATGTTCGTATTTAGAAGTAATTGCTCCAATCTTGCTTTCAAAACCATTGCTCAAAATAATAAAAGCGTTGGTATGGAACATTTTCGGAATAGTCTGCTTGTAGTCTTTCAGGTTCGTTTCAAAAGCCACTTTTATTTTTCGGTGGTGCGCTTTGAGTTCTATAAACAACAACGGAATACCATTTACAAAACCAACAATATCTGGACGCTTTCTGCGCTTCGATTTACCTTCGACCCACAATTGCTGAACGGCAAGAAAATTATTCTCCTCCACGTTGTCAAAATCGTAAACCTTGATTTTTTTGTTGCGGACAATTTCGCCTTTATCGTTTTTATATGTAACAGGAATACCTTCTTTCAGAAAGTTGTGTTTCTCGTAATTCAGGTCAGGCAAACTCTTCGTGGCATCATCGCTATTAATGATTTCATAAGCCAAATCATACGCCTGTAAAGGAAGGTCTGGATTCAGCTTTTGTATTGCCTGATAAAACCGATTTTTCAGCAAGACATCTGCTTCACTTGCTCTACCAATTGTTCCGTTATCACCAAAGGTTTCTCCTTGATAAACATTGGCAATATCCCACTGCAATTGATTTTTAAAAATATCAATACAGGTTTGCTCTATGAGCTTATCTTCTGAATATTTGTTTGCCATTTGATAATTTGTTTAAGCTTTAGCCTAATAATTTTAATAGTACTCTATACTACCTATATATTCATTGTGCTTGTGAAATTTAGTCCCTTAAATCTCGTAATTGAATATCTATTGCAGTATCACTCGATTTGATAAAATACTTCATTTCAGAAAGCCCAAAAACATTTATATTGTCATGCCCCGAAACGTAACTATTTTTTTCAATGTAATTTTCATCCTTGAACAATATTTTTTCAATTTCTTTTGAATTTGTTATTCTTTTGTCGCCAAAGTTTTTTTTGTGTGAAAATCCTATTTCGTTTATAAATTTGTTGTTAGTGATTTTTGTGTATGGATGCAAAATCACTAAATAATCTCTTGCTCTACTGATTGCAACATTGTATATATATTCTTTAGACAATAAAGATTTTTCGTGACCAGTATAATGATAATTGTTTGGATTACATGCAAAGAAGACAATATCACATTCATCACCTTGAAAGCCATGAACTGTATCGGAATAGACCTTAATATTTTCAGATATGCCGTATGAAGTTACAAGTTTATTAAACAAAATTGCTTGCGCTTTATATGGCGCAATTAATCCAATTGTCCAGTTTTTGTCACTATTTACAGAATCAAAATATTTAATAATTTCGGCAACTAAGATGGCACAGTAAGTATGGTAAGAACTGTAAAATAGTTTATTGACTTTAAAAATTGAATTATCTTGATTTAACGGAATATCTATAAAAGTAACATTTGAAGAAATTAAATTTTGAAATTCCAGAGGCAACGACTTAGCTGTTTTTGAATTAGTTGCTCTATCGTGCTTTAGCAAACTTGAATACGAAAGTTCGCTAAAAAGTTGTCCTATTTGTGGAATACTGCGATATTGAGTATCAAGGTTTTTGATTGTATCAATATCTCTAATTTCTTGTTCATCAGGATTAAAACTTTCAAGTTTCATCATCTTGTATATGCTTTCGTCTTGAAAATCAAAATTTTCCAATTCTTTTTCGTCAATTTCAATAACTGGCGGAATTTGTTTAGGGTCGCCAGCAATGATGAAATGAGTATTAGAATTAGTTTTAAACAGAGCCATTATTGCAAATGTTATGTAATGTAATCCAGTCATTGAAGCTTCATCAAATACCACGTAGTCCCATTGGCATTGGAATAAAATACCTTTGTTTTGAATGTCAAAATAAGGCAATCTGTGAATTGTAGAAGCAACAACATTGATGCTTTTCATATCATCATCATTAAGGACATCGCGATAAATTGCTTCTTCTTCTAAATCAGGGTCGGTTGGTCGACTTAACCGTACAGCAAAAATATCAGAATTAATATCCCAAAGTTTTTTACAGACCACGTCCGAAGCTTTATTAGTAGGTGTTAAAACCAAGATTTTGGCATTTGGATTTTTAACTAAAATATCGTTGATGTTGTCACAAAGACTTGTTGTTTTCCCTGTGCCTGGTGGTCCATAAATATAATTCAAAGACGGCATTGATTCTTGAATATTATCCCATTCGTCAATATAATTGTCATTCGTAAACGCTTTGTATAACCTGTCGAGCAAATCAATAACTGGTGTAAAGTT
>CANCPC010000093.1 GCA_947379965.1 Flavobacteriaceae bacterium
AAGTGCTTCATAATGCAATTTTTTTTAACACAATGCTTATTTATTTGGCTTCTTAGTGTTGAAAACTGTCGAAATCAATAAAAAAAACCCCGATTCCCTAATAATTTTTTTTGTAATTTTGCCAGCTTGAAAGTTTGACTTTAAAACGAATTAAAATTATGAACAAAACAATGACAGTCGACATCTTGTCGAGTATTAAAGGAGCACAGCCTTCGGAGTCCGTGAACCAATTATTTGAGGTAATTAAAAATGCAATCCCATCAAATGATAATGCTGCAAATCATGTCAATTATAATTGTGTGTCTGTGAGTAATTTAAGAGATGATGTTGTGATAGAGAGTTCGGCTATTGAGAAACAAATAATTGTAGAAAACTTCCCGAACAAAAAAAATGGTTTTTTAGTGGTTGCTAAAGTTATAGAAGGATAAAAATGGATTCTCAGATAAAAAAAATACACCAACAATTGGTGTCAAAACAAATTACTTGCACCGCTTTGGTACAAGAAAAATTAGACTTACTTAAACAAAATACTTATAACTCTCTAAATTCTTTGTTAGATACTTTGGCGCTAGATTTAGCTGCAAAAGTGGATGCTAAAATCGCAAAAGGGGAAGCAATAGGTTTGTTAGAAGGAATTCCTTTCGGGATTAAAGATGTATATATGTTGCAAGGAACTTACGCTACTGCAAGTTCGGAATTGCTAAAAAACTATAAATCTCCTTACACGGCTACAGCCATTCAAAAATTATTGGATGCAGGTGCTATTCCGTTGGTAAAAGAAAACTGCGATAGTTATGGTCACGGATCATCTAGCGAAAACACCATTTTTGGAGCAGTAAAAAACGCTATCAATCCAGAATTAGTTGCTGGAGGTTCAAGCGGTGGATCTGCAGTTAATGTTGCCAAAGAATACACTGCGTTTTCTATTGGTGGCGATACGGGCGGTTCTATTCGTCAGCCTGCGGGATATAATCATATTTACGGTTTTAAACCCACTTACGGAAGAATTTCTCGATTTGGATTGATGGCTTATGCGTCTTCTACGGATTGTGTGGGTCCATTGGCAAAATCAATTGAAGATATCCGAATTGTGTTGAATGTAATGAGCGGAAAAGATCCAAAAGATCAAACTTCAATTCCTTCAACGGAAATTTCTGAAGAGGCGATTGCAACTTCTGATGTGAAAACAGTTGGTTATTTCAAAAATTTTATCGAAAGTGATGCAATTGATGCGCAGATAAAAGCTGATTTCTTGGCCACTATCGAAAAGTTGAAAGCCAAAGGAATTGCAGTAAAAGAACTAGATTTCTTTAAATCGGATATTTTAGTTTCGACTTACTATACGCTAGCCATGGCGGAAACGGCTTCCAATTTATCTCGTCTAGACGGAACCAATTATGGAAACCGAATTGAAGCGGAGAATTTAATAGAAACCTACGCCGTTACTCGTTCGGAGAATTTTTCGGAGGAAACAAAACGTAGAATCGTAGGAGGGAACCAAGTGTTGTCACAAGGTTTCTCCGATGAAATCTATTTAAAAGGATTGGCTTTGAGAGATCAAATTTCGGAGAACTTCAGTGAAGATTTCAAAGAAGTAGATATCATTTTATCGCCAGTTACTCCAGGTACTCCGCCTAAAATTGGCGACAGTTTAAAAGATCCTTTGGCGATGTATTTGTCCGATGCGTACACAGTTGGTTTTAGTTTGGGACAATTGCCAACTTTGACCGTGCCACAAGGAACAAGCACCGGATTGCAAATTACGGCAGCAAAAAATAATGATGAATTAGTGATGCAATTTGCTAACTTCTTAAAAGATACACTATAATGGAATTGGAGCAATTAACTGCGGCTTTAAAAGCCCACGATTTAGAATTGGTAATTGGACTAGAAACACACGTTCGATTGAATACCAAAACCAAGTTGTTTTGTTCTTGTCCCAATCAAGAAATAGAAACACCTAATCAAAATATATGTTCGGTTTGTACGGGACAAATGGGTATTTTGCCTGCTTTAAATAAAGAAGCGATTATAAAAGCGATTTATTTTGGAAAAGCCGTTGGTTCGTCATTCAGTAATGAAGTAATATCTTGGGATAGAAAGCATTACGAATATCCAGACAACCCGAAAAATATACAAATAACGCAATTTCACAATCCGATAATTCCTGACGGACAAGTTTCTTGTTATAGAAATGACGGTTCGCAATTTACTGTGAATTTAACGCAGGTTCATATCGAGGAAGATGCTGCAAAATTGATGCACGAAAAAACTATTTCGTTAGTCGATTTTAATAAAGCAGGAGTTCCGTTGATCGAAATTGTTACGGAACCTTGTATCCGAAACATCGAAGATGCTTCCACTTACGCGCAATATATCCAACGTATTGTTCAAAATTTAGGAATCTCTGAAGCGAATTTGGAAAAAGGAGAATTCAAATCGGATGTTTCAGTGTCTTTGCGCAAAAAACATTCTTACGAATTGAATCCAAGAACGGAGATCAAAAACTTGAATTCCTTTAAGTTTATGGTCGAAGCTTTGAAAGAAGAAGTGGAAAAACAGTTCAATTATTTTATTGAACATAAGGAATTTAGACCAGACCAAACGACGGTTTTATGGGATGCTGATTTGAAGCAAACCAAAGTAATGCGTAAGAAAGAATTTGAAGCCGATTATCGTTTTATTTCGGAGCCCGATTTGCCTTTTGTAAATATTAAAGCGGAGATTGAAGCCATAAAAGTAGATACAAGTGCGTTGCCTTATGCGGTTGAATCTATTTTGATTAGCGGTGGTGTTTTGCCACAGGATGCTAAATTTTTTACAGCCGATAAGTTGCGTTCGCATACATTCGTAGAATTGAATAACGAAATTAAAGATCCTTTGTTTGTTGCTAAAACTTTGGCAAACAATATAAAGGCGGAAGATTATGCTGAAATTCACAGTATTGCTCATTTATTAGAGATTTTCCAATTGTTTAAAGCGGAGAAAATCACAGCGGTTTTAGTTCAAAATGCAATCACCTCTTATTTAAAAGATCGCACTTTTGACTACAATAAGTATTTTGAAGAAAACACAATTTCGGAAGATAAAATCCAAGAAGTTATCGCTACTGTACTTTCAGAAAATGAGGCTGTTGCCAATGATATTAAAGCGGGTGACCAAGGAAAAGCAGGTATTTTAGTTGGTAAAGTTTTAGGCGTTATCGGAAAAGGTGCTAATGGAAAAGTAATTCGTCAAATTATTTTAGATCAATTAGGGGCTGCTGCTGTTTTAGAAAAAGAACAAGCTTCTGAAAAAGTTTCGCCAGCAATAAGTGTTGAAAATAAAGAAAGTCAAGAAGAATCGCTTCCTGAAATTCCTATTATTATAAAAGACGTTTATAGAACATATAAAATTTCGCAATTATCCGAAGAAAGTATCCAAGAAGACGTGGTATTGTCGGGTTGGGTTGCAAGTGTTCGGGATCACGGTGAATTGATGTTTATTGATTTACGAGATTCAAGCTACGAGATTTTTCAAATACGCATCAGTAGAGAGTCCTTTCCTAATATTGATGAGTTAGTGAAATTGAAACCAGAATCGGTAATTTCGGTAACTGGTAAAGTAGTGGGTCGTAATGAAGATGATTATAATGCAGGTTTGCGAACTGGTAAAATTGAATTGGAAACTTCGGTTTTAGAGATTTTAAATTTATCGAAAACATTGCCTTTTGAGATTAAAAGAGCGGCAAAAACAAACGAAGCCATTCGTTTTCAATACAAGTTCTTAGATCACAGAAATGAAGAAGTACGAAGAGCCATCGTAAACCGTCATAAAGTAATTAAATTATTGCGTGATATTTTAGATGAAGAAGAATTTTTAGAAATTGAAACACCAATTTTAAGTGCAGGAACCGATGAAGGAGCACGTGAATTTATTGTTCCTACGCGTAAAGGTTCGGGTTTGTTTTATACACTTCCACAAGCGCCGCAGCAGTTCAAACAAATGTTGATGGTGAGTGGTTATGAAAAGTATTTCCAAATTGCGCGTTGTTTTAGAGATGAGGATTCTCGAGGGGATCGTCAACCAGAATTTACGCAATTAGATTTAGAAATGGCCTACGCAAGTATGCAACAAATTATAGATTTAAATACCAAAATGTTTAATGAAGTAGTTAATAAGATATACGGAAACAAATGGATTTTACGTCCGTTTGAAGTGATTACTTATAAAGATGCAATGGATTTCTATGGTTGTGATAGACCTGATTTGCGTTACGGTTTGAAAATGCAAGACATTACCAATATTGTAAAAGATACAACTTTCCAGGTTTTTAGTAAGCCAATTGAAGAGGGTGGAATTGTAAAATGTATCAAAGTTTCGGCTCAAGAGCAAGGAAACAAACGGATGTCTAAAGGGCAAATCGAAAACCTTACCGCTATTGCGCAACAGCACGGTTTAGGCGGATTGGCTTATATTATTGTAAACGAAGACGAATTACAATCGCCAATTATTAAGTTTTTAGGCGAAGATATTGCGGCAGGAATTATAAAAGTGACCCATGCACAAGTGGGTGATATTGTATTCTTTTCGGCAGCAGATTATGCTACGGCAAACAAAGCTTTGGATGCTGTTCGTCAGGAATTAGGTAGAATATTGCACTTAATTAATCCGAAGGAATTATGTCCGGCTTGGGTGGTAGATTTTCCAATGTTCGAAAAAACAGATGAAGGAAGATGGACCTTTACACACAATCCATTTTCGATGCCAGCAATTTATGATTTGCAAAAACACATGAATGGTGTTGATGAGGAAATCGGAACAATTATCGCGCAACAATACGATATCATCTTAAACGGTTACGAAATAGGTGGAGGATCAGTTCGTGCGCATAAATCAGAGATCCTAGAAGCAACTTATAGAAATATGGGTTACAACAAAGAAGAAATGATGCGAAGTGTTGGAACGATGCATAAAGCCTTTCAATACGGCGCACCGCCACACGGAGGAATTGCTTGGGGAATTGACCGATTGATGATGATTTTAGAGAAAAAAGCATCTATTCGTGAAGTAATGGCTTTCCCGAAAACAGGATCAAGTGAAGATTTATTATTTGGCGCACCATCGCTTTTATCAGATAAAAAGGTAGAAGAAATGAATGTTCGAATTATGCGATAATCGATTTTATAATCTAAAAATAGCCTTTAAAGTGGGTTTGTATTGAAAAATACAAACCCACTTTTATTTTTAATTTTTTTGTCATTTCGACGAAGGAGAAATCGCACAGCGAGAGCAACTAATGTGATTTCTCCTTCGTCGAAATGACAAAATAAAATGCAACATTTAGAAACGGTTATTTGTATTTCATTTTTATTCAATCCGTTAAAATGGTATAAAAAAACAGTGTCTTATTTTATTTAAATTCATTTTTTAAATTGTAATTTTTATCGAAAATGCAAGAGAAATTGACAATTTTTGTTAATAACTTGGTAACTTATGGTGTGATTTAAATCGGTAATTCTTGTCGGTTTTCTTATATTTGCGTGTTATACAAAAAAAATACATTTTTTAGATTAAATTAATATGAGCGAAGAAATCAAGAAGGACAATTATTCAGCAGATAGTATTCAGGCATTAGAAGGAATGGAGCACGTAAGAATGCGTCCATCGATGTATATTGGAGATGTGGGTGTTAGGGGTTTGCATCACTTGGTTTATGAGGTGGTAGATAACTCTATCGATGAAGCCATGGGAGGTCATTGTGATGCTATTAGAGTGGATATTAATGAAGACGGTTCAATAAGTGTTGAAGATAATGGTCGTGGTATTCCGGTAGGAATTCATAAAAAAGAAGGAGTTTCAGCATTAGAGGTTGTAATGACTAAAATTGGTGCTGGAGGTAAATTCGATAAAGATTCGTATAAAGTTTCTGGAGGGCTTCATGGTGTTGGGGTTTCTGTTGTAAATGCTTTGTCTAATCACTTAAGAGCTACTGTTCATAGTACCGATGGCAAAATTTACGAGCAAGAATATGAAAAAGGAAAAGCATTATATCCAGTAAAACAAATTGGAGAAACCACTAAAAGAGGAACTATTGTTACCTTTTATCCAGATCCTACAATTTTCACTCAAACCATAGAGTATTCATATGATACTCTATCAGCACGTATGCGTGAATTATCATTTCTTAATAAAGGGATTACGATTACTTTTACCGATAAAAGAGAGCTGGATAAAGACGGAAATTTTTTATCTGAAGTTTTTCATTCTACAGAAGGTCTTAAAGAATATATCCGTTATTTAGATGGAAATCGGGAACCAATTATTACACACGTAATTTCAATGGATTCTGAAAAAGGAGAAATTCCAGTTGAAGTCGCTTTAATTTATAACACAAGTTATACAGAGAATATTTTTTCTTATGTAAATAATATTAATACCCACGAAGGAGGAACGCACTTGCAAGGTTTTAGAACTGGTTTAACTAGAGCTTTAAAAAAATACGCAGATGCATCTGGAATGTTGGATAAATTGAAATTCGAAATTGCTGGTGATGATTTCCGTGAAGGGCTTACGGCTATTATTTCGGTAAAAGTTTCTGAACCGCAATTTGAAGGTCAAACCAAAACAAAACTCGGAAATAGAGAAGTAGTTGCGCCAGTAAGTCAGGCGGTGAGCGAGATGATAGAAAATTATTTGGAAGAAAATCCAAATGATGCTCGAATTATTGTTCAGAAAGTAATCCTTGCTGCTCAAGCGCGTCACGCAGCTAAGAAAGCGCGTGAAATGGTACAACGCAAAACCGTAATGGGTGGTGGCGGATTGCCAGGAAAACTTTCCGATTGTTCCGAACAAGATCCTGCAAAATGCGAAGTATATCTTGTCGAGGGAGATTCGGCAGGTGGAACCGCAAAACAAGGTCGTGACCGTATGTTTCAAGCAATTATGCCTTTGCGTGGTAAAATCTTGAACGTAGAAAAAGCAATGCACCACAAAGTTTTTGAAAACGAAGAGATTCGAAATATATTTACCGCACTTGGAGTAACAGTTGGAACTGCCGAAGACAGTAAAGCATTGAACATCGAAAAATTACGTTACCATAAAGTAATTATTATGTGTGATGCCGATGTCGATGGTAGTCATATCGCTACCTTAATATTAACGTTCTTTTTCCGTTTCATGAGAGAATTGATAGAACAGGGACATGTTTATATAGCAGCACCACCTTTATATTTAGTTAAAAAAGGAAACAAAAAAGAATACGCTTGGACAGAAGATCAACGCGATCAAGCCAATGCTAGAATGGGTGGAAGTGCAGCAATTCAACGTTATAAAGGTCTTGGAGAGATGAATGCAGAGCAATTGTGGGAAACTACAATGGATCCAAGTTTTAGAACTTTACGTCAAGTAAATATTGATAGCCTTGTAGAAGCTGACCGAGTTTTCTCAATGTTAATGGGTGATGAGGTTCCGCCAAGAAGAGAGTTTATTGAGAAAAATGCAGTCTATGCAAACATTGATGCATAAGTAAAAATGGAATTTTAGAATCGATTCAACATTCAACAAATAAAAGATTAACAGTTAAACAAATAAAAACCAAAAAATGAAAGTTACAATTGTAGGAGCAGGAAATGTGGGAGCATCTTGTGCAGATTCAATTTCTTATAGAGGAATTGCAAGTGAAGTAGTATTATTAGATATTAAAGAAGGTTTTGCCGAAGGTAAAGCTATGGATATTTCTCAATGTGCTACTAACACTGGTTTTAATACTAAAATATCAGGAGTTACAAACGATTATTCTAAAACAGCAGGAAGTGATGTAGTAGTAATTACCTCTGGAATTCCCAGAAAACCAGGAATGACTCGTGAAGAATTAATAGGTATCAACGCAGGAATTGTGAAAACAGTTGCTGACAATGTATTGACACATTCTCCAAATGCAATTATTGTAGTAGTTTCAAATCCTATGGATACAATGACTTATTTGACATTGAAAGCTACAGGTTTACCAAAAAACAGAATTATCGGAATGGGTGGAGCTCTTGATAGTTCCCGTTTCAGATATTATTTGTCAAAAGCATTAGACAAACCCTCAAATGATGTTTCTGCAATGGTTATTGGTGGTCACGGTGATACCACTATGATTCCTTTAACAAGATTAGCTTCTTACAATGGTATTCCAGTCTCAGAATTTTTATCAGAAGAAGAATTAACTAAAGTTGCTGCCGATACTATGGTTGGAGGAGCTACTTTAACAGGTCTTTTAGGTACTTCGGCTTGGTATGCTCCTGGAGCTTCTGTAGCTTATTTGGTGGATAGTATTTTGAATGACCAAAAGAAAATGATTGCTTGTTCGGTAATGTTAGATGGTGAATATGGCCAAAACGACATATGCATTGGTGTACCATGTATTATTGGTAAAAATGGAATCGAACAAATTCTTGATATTAAATTAAACGATGCAGAAAAAGCAGCTTTCGCCAAAAGTGCTGAAGCAGTTCGTAATATGAATGCTGACCTTAAATCGGTTTTAGCATAATGATTTAGGTAAAATAAAAGAAGACTGCACTTTTTGCAGTCTTTTTTTTGATATTAATCGATAAATAAATTGGTTAATCTTTACGTTAATTATATATTTGCTCGGTTTAAAAAATAATGAACAAGTTTTTGATGGTTTATTTTTTTATTTAAAATAGCGCTAAGGCTTGATTCATATGGCTATGAACAAAAAAAATACAATAAATAATTAATTTTTAGTAATAATGCAGAATAAAGGACTTATTAAATTTTT
>CANCPC010000094.1 GCA_947379965.1 Flavobacteriaceae bacterium
TAAAATCACTTTTTTGAGATGGAATTACTTCAATATTATAACTGTTATCTACGCGCACTAATACTTCGTTAGAACCTTCCTTAATAAATTTTGAAATATCCAAAGTAAACCCAATGTATCCACCTATATGACCACCAACTTCAGTTCCATTTACATATACTTTCGTAGTAATATTAGAGCCTTCAAAATATAATTTATATAATTTATTAGGATCAATATTGGTAATAACAAGATTTTTTTTGTACCAACTAGCACTTCGTCGGTATCCAGGATCATTGTCTGTAGCATCTAAACTATTCCAGGAATGAGGCAAATTTAGGCCAACCCAATTAGTAGCATTTTTTGCTTCTGTTATATTTGTAGTTTCATTTTCTAAATAATTCCAATTGCTATCAATATTAGTCTTCGTTCTTTCAGTTATTGCTGCTTTTTGAGCATAAAAAGAATTGAATCCTAATAATAAAATAATAATTAGTAAAGGAGTAGTGATGCGATTGTTACATTTCATAAATTAAAGGGCTTGTTTTCTAATAATTGCTTCTAAAAAATAATAATCTGCGTAGACGATTGGTTGGTCAATTTCGTCTTTTTTAGGCCAATTTCCAGTACTATGATCTAGGATAAAAGGCCCTTTAACAGATTGATTTAATAAATATTTATCCGTACTTAAACTAGTAATAACCTTATTAGCGTAATTTAAATATTCTTTATTTTTTGTAAAGGAATATAATTATACTAATGCTGAAGCCATAACAGCGGCTGAGGACGCATCTCTAGGAGAATTTGGAATGCCTGTATCATTGAAATCCCAATATGGAATTCCGTCTTCAGGCATTGTTTTATTATTTATATAATATTTCGCAGTTGCTTCTGCTTGTTTAAGATATTCTTTGTTTTTAGTATAACGATAGGTCATGGTAAACCCGTAAACTGCCCATGATTGCCCACGAGCCCAAGAAGATTGGTCGTTAAAACCTTGGTGTGTTCCTCTACTTCTTACAGCTCCAGTAATGGTGTCATAATCTACAACATGAAAACAACTATTGTCTTTTCTGAAATGGTTTTTTAAGGTCGTATTTGCATGTTGAATAGCGATATCTCTATATTTTGAATCACCAGATAATTTGGATGCTTCAAACAATAGTTCTAGATTTAGCATATTATCAATAATTACAGGAAAATCCCATGAATCTTTATTGTGATCCCAAGAACGAATAGCACCAATTTTAGAATTAAAGCGGGTAATTAAAGTTTGAGCACTTTTGATAATTATTGATTTGTATTTATCATTTTTTTCTACTTGCAAACCTTTGCCAAAACTGCAATAAACTTTAAAACCCATGTCGTGAGTTTTACCGTTAAACTTTTCTTTTTCAATATAGGAATTCCATAATGCAGCTCTATTTTTATACCTAACATCGTCAGTAAGTTTGTAAATTTGCCAAAGATTACCAGCAAAAAAACCACTTGTCCAATCTTTAGAAGCCACTTTTTTAACCACTCCTGTAGAAATATTCATTGTTCTTGGAATGGCATTCGAATCTATAGGGAACTCAAGTAAATTAATAAATTTTTCTTGAATCTTTTTGTCTAAATCATTTGATTTTGGCTGATACTGCGAGAAGCAATTTAACGAGAATAATGAAACAATAAGTATCGAAAAAGAAGCAAAAATCTTCATAAAAAAACATTTTAAAATAGTTGGTCAGTAAGATTAAAAAAGTAAAAAAATTCCTTTTAGTTTCATTAAGAAATAAATCGGATAATAAGTAAACTAACAAGTGTGATTAAAAAAATCACAACCATTTGATATATTTTTATTTTTTTTAGTTTTTTAGTTTTCATATCACAAATATAGAGTACGTTTTTATTGTGAAAATCCAAAAAAGGGTATTCAAATATCCACAATCTAGCAAAAATGGTACGGTATTAGTATTAATTTGAAGGTTCTGTAAATTTATTAGCGTACTCTGTGGGGGTTTCACCATATTTTTTCTGAAAACATTTACTGAAGTATTTTGGATTGTTAAAACCAACTTTATAACTAACCTGAGAAATATTTATCTTATTTTGTTCAAGCAATTGAGCTGCTCTTTTCATTCTAATTTCATGAATAAATTCATTAGGGGTGAAATTGGTCCACGCTTTAATCTTAGTAAACAACATGGTTCTACTCACCCCAAGTTCTGAACAGAAAAAGGGTATGTCAAACTGTTCATTTGAAATATTTTCTTCCACAACTTTAAATGCTTTTTTTAACAATTGTTCATCTAAAGAAGAAACAGCAATTTCGCTTGGTGCAAAACTATCTTCAGAAGAGAATTTAGTTTTTAATCGGTTTTTAGATACAAGAAGATTTTTAATTCGTAATTTAAATTCTACTAAATTAAATGGTTTACTAATGTAATCATCCGCTCCACTTTCTAATCCTTCGATTTTATAAATCAACGAAGATCTAGAGGTGAGTAATATTACTGGAATATGACTCGTTTTAATGTTTTCTTTAATTTTAGAGCATAATTCGGTACCTACCATTTCAGGCATAATTACATCACTGACAACTAGATCCGGAAGAAATTTCAATGCCTTTTTTAGTCCAATAGCACCATTTTCTGCAGTAATAATATTGTATTCCTCTTTGAGAAGATTTTTCATAAACGCACGTAAGACTTTATGATCCTCTACGATTAAAATGGTATATTTGTCCTCTGAATTCTCAAAATCATTAATATCATCTTCTTGTATAACTTCAATAGAATTCAATTGATCCGTATATTGTTCAAGGTCATCACTTATTTTAAAATCTTTTACTATTTCTTTATCCGAAAGATGATTTTTTCCTAGGAGCATTTCTACTTTAAAAACAGCCCCTTTTGATGGTTTATTTTCTACTGTTATGTTTCCTTTATGAAGTTCTATAATGTTTTTTACGATAGATAAACCAATTCCAGTTCCTTTATTATAATTAATTTGTTCATTATTATTTGCGGGAATCTCAAAAAACAAATCGAATATTTTATTCAAATGTTCTTTAGCTATTCCAACTCCTGTATCTTCAACTTCAATAATTGCAAGACCTTCTTCTTTTTTTACTTTTATTGCAATTTCACCTCCTTTAGGAGTATATCGAAAAGCATTAGAGATTAAATTATATACAACACGTTCTAATTTAAATCGGTCGAAATAAACTAATATCACATCATCGGATGACTCAAAAGTGTAATTATATCCACCATCTTTGGCAAATTCTGTAAAAGACAAAAAGATTTCTTTTATATATTTAACAATATTACCTTCGGCAGCTTCTAGTACAAATTGATTGTTCTCAAATTTTCTAAAATCCATCAATCTATTAATCAATGTTAAAAGATGGTTTGCGCTACTTTCAATTACAAGTAGTTTTTTATACATTACATTTGACCCATTATAATTTAAAATTATTTGTTGCAACGGCCCTAATATTAAGGTTAAGGGAGTTCTAAATTCATGCGATATATTAGTAAAAAACTGAAGTTTTGCACTATTATCTTCTTTTACTCTTTCGCTTTCACGGTATTCTAACAATAAATCCTGACGTAATTTTTCCTTTGATTTTATTATCCAAATAAGACCATAAAGAGCGGCCCAAATAAGTAGAATATATAAACAAAGGGCCCACCAACTTTTCCATGGGGCAGGTTTTACTATGATTTCTAGAGTGGTAGGGGAGGCATTCCAAACCCCATCGTTATTTGCGCCTTTTACTTCAAAAATATAAGTTCCTGAATTTTGAATAGTAAAAGTAGCTTCAGTATTAGAAGTGGTTGTCCAGTTATTTTCAAGACCAACCATTCGGTATTTATATTTGTTATTGGTTGAATTAACAAAATTTGGAATTGCGAAATTCACAGTAAAATTCGCTTTATCATAACCTAAAGTTAATGATTTAGTATGAGTAATTGTTTGCTCTAATACCCCAGTTTTATCGGCAACATTTACCGATTTATTAGCAACTTTAAAATCGGTTAGGATTACTTGAGGAGTATATTTGTTAACTACTATTTTCTTTGGTTCAAAATAAGTCAATCCTGAAGGACTTCCATAGTAAAATTTACTATATCCTAATTGTAAAAAAGCATTGTCATTAAATTCATTACTGACTAATCCATTTTTTTGATCATAAATGAATGTTGTATTGTCGGTAAGATTATATTTTATAATGCCAAAATTGGAACTCATCCATAAATTATTATCTGCATCTTCAGATATAGAATGGATAGAAGTGACCTCGGCATCTTCTTTTTTGATATTGATTTTGTGAAACGATTTTTCATTATAAGAAAAAAGCCCTTTTGCTTTAGTTCCTATCCAAATTGTTCCTTTTTTGTCTTGAAATAAGGATAAAATATCATCGCCAGAAAGTACTTTGTTGTCAAAGAAATAATGTTTAATATGGTAATTTTCATTATCTAAATCATTCAGGTTAATCACATTTAAGCCGCTTTGGGTTCCAATCCAAATATTTTCTTTTTTATCAATTAATAGGGTCCTAATTCGGTTATTGGTAAGGAAATTATCTGAATAATTGTCATTGCCAATTATTTTGTAGGTGTTGTTAGCGTGGTCATAACGAATAAGTCCTTTTCCAAAAGTACCTATCCAAAACAAATCATTTTTACCTTTTTTAATTACATAAATTCCAGATTCTTCTAATAATTTCTTTAATTCTGGATCAATTTTTTCATTTACAAATCGCTTTGTTTTTGTATCATAAGCAGCTATTCCTTTGGTAAATGTACCTATCCATAATAAACCTTTATCCGATAGGCACAAAGATTTAATATTATCTACTTCAACTCCGTTTGAACTTGCTGAATTTACGCTTGTAGTATTTCCTGTTATATTATCAAGAATAGTGATTCCACCTCCTTCTGTACCTATATAAATATTTTTATTTGCATCTGCAACAATAGAGCTTACCACATCAAAACTCAAAGCACTTCTTCCAGAATTTTGATTAATATTGGCAAAATTATTGTTAGAATCATCCCAAATACTAATTCCATTATAATACGACCCTAACCAAACAGAACCTTTTCGATCGGTATAAATAGATTTTATTTTGCCAAAACTGGTTTTTTTATCAGGATTATTATAAATTTTTTGAACCAAACCATTTTTTTGAAGGTTATAGACTCCATTATAGGTTCCTAGCCAAATTCCTCCTTTTTTGTCAAAATCTAAGGAACGAACGTCTATGCCAATTTGCTTTTGGTTGTCATTTTCAATAAACGGAATTATTTTTTTTGATTTTTGATTGTATTTTAATAGCCCATTATTCTTGGTTGCTACCCATATATTTCGGTTTGTATCTTCTTTAATATCCTGAACTATTAAAGGTTCTGTTTGTTGTACTAGCTCTATGTTTTTAAAACTAAAATGGGTTCCCTTTCTTTTAATTAATTTACACAATCCTTTAGCTGTTCCTATCCAAATTTCACCACTTTTTGTCTCACAAATGGATAGAACAAAATTATTTGGAAGGCTATTAGGATCTTTAGCAGAATGAAGAATAGATACAAATTCCCCTGTTTTTTTATCGTAAATAGATAATCCACCTGATGTTGCTACCCATATTTCTCCCTTTATTTCTTTGATGTTCCAAACGGTATTATTACTAAGTGAAGTAGGAGTATTGGCATGAAAAAAGTGTTTGAAAGAGTTTGATACTGGGTCGTAGCAGTTAAGACCATTATAGGTCCCAACCCAAATGTTTCCATGTTTATCCCCTTCTATTGATAAAATATCATTGTTGCAAATGGATAAAGTGTCTTTAGGATTGTTTCTAAATATTGTAAAATTACTTCCGTCATATTTATTTAAACCATCCCTAGTTCCAAACCACATTTGCCCTCTACCATCTTGATGAATAGCAATAATAGAACTCTGAGAAAGTCCATTTAAGGTTGTAATATTTTTTAATCTATACGTATTAGACTGAGAAAAAACAGTTGCTACGGTTAACACTAAAATGCAGAATAAGAATAGATTTTTTTTCATTATGTTGGGGATATGAAAAACAATTTGGATTACTAAGTTGTGAAATTATAATAAAACTAATTATCTACAAAGTTAAATTAATTTAATCTTTTGCTTAGTTGGTATTCATACAATGAAGGAATTTTCTTCATAGACTTATTTATAAATTCTATATAAGGATCTGGACCATATTTTACTTCAAATTTTCGGTTGCCATTAATTCCAATTATTCTCGCAAAAGGACCTTCTTCCATTCCGTTTAATAGGATAGTATCTTCTGGATTTCCCTCTAAAACATCTACTGTAATATTCCAAAAAGTAGAATAGGAGCCATGAGAAGGTTTCCAATAACTTGCGCCACCACCTTCAAATAAAGCATAGCTTCTATCGGGTTTTGGTTTTAAATGAACAGTAATTGAGTCAAATAGGTTTTGAAAATTAGCACCTGCATGTTGGTCTAAATCAGGTTCTGTAAAAATCTCACAATTTTTATAGACATTTTTGGTTGAAAAAGTATTGAAACTTAGTGGATGAACTGCTGAATTATAAACCTTTAATTTTTCGACCAACACATTATGAACGCCACCCATGGCAACGGTGTAATGAGCAATATTTTTTCCATTTGTAGTAATATCATGTATAGATACGTTTGCGATTTCTTCCGTTAAAATTCCGCTATCTGCATTTGTAATGGTAACATCTTGAACCCAACTATTAAAAATTCGGGTTAGAAAAATTCCGTTAAATCCTGGTTCTACATGATGTGCTACACGGGGAGCATCTGGAAAAGTGATTTTTATATGTTCAATTCCAACTTCGTTTAAATGTTTCCATTCTGTTAAAATGGCTTCATAATTTGGAGTGATAGAAAGTAATAATGGCGTTTTAATAGTGATTTTATTTTTGGAAATAGAAACTATCTGGACTTGTTGTTTTACCAACGGCAATGTTGGATTTTTCCAATGTGAAGAACCTATTTTTACCTTCGATTTGTTATATAATGCCTCAATAATTGGAGCGTTTTCTCCTTCTTTATTGAATAATTCTAATTCTACAACGTCTCCAACTTTTATTCCTGTTACATCTGAGACTTCAATAGTGTTTTCGCCTATTTTTCCTTGTATTACTTTTGCCAAAATTGTTGGAGCAATGTCGTATTTTTCTAAATACGATTTTACTCTTTGTTTGGGAACTTGTGTCCAAATCATTCCCCCAGACCAAGCAAATTGAGAAAAGGGTAAATCTATATTATTCTCTTTTTCTATTTGTCTTTTATTGGTAGAAGTTAAATATTCCCTTAGTTCTGACAAAGATTCTTGATTTTTTAGATAGAGCATCGGACGTGGACAAAAAATCTCAGTTCCATTGTTACCAGATCCCGCACCTCTGAGGATAAAATTACTTCGTTCGATATACAAAATATCACTCAAAATTAATTTTCCTGCAGGTAATTCTAAGATGACATCTCCCGCAATTGCGCTTGCTGCTTTTATGGCTTTTAATAATGCTTTAGAGTCATCTAATTCATCATTTGCAATAACGCCATAATCGGTTGCTTTAACGATAGTATTTTTAGGATTTGGAATTTTACTTTCTCCAAAATGGTATCCAGCAAAACTGAAATCTGGTAAATAGTTTTGATTTCGGATGGTTTTGTTGCTAATTATTTCAGGAATTTCCTGAGCAACCACCGAATTGTAGTTAAACAAAACGGGAATAATAAGTAGTAAATAGGTGTTTATTTTTCTTGTTAAATTCATCGTTATTTTATTTCTATTTAAATTAAAAACAGACATTTTAATTTTTTTATCATAATGTACTTATGTGCCACTTTTTTCATGATGCACCAAGAAATACTATAAGTTATTGAAAATAAAATCAAAACTAATTGTGTCTCCTTATTTGGATATTACCTTGACGATAATAATATTCATTTAGAAAGTTCCGAAGCGACTAAACTTTGTAGGACTCTAAATAGTATTAATTTTTTCAAAACAAGTATCAGAGTGATATTTTATTAAAATTTTAAAAATTGTCATTTACAAATTACAATAAAATTAAATTTAAGGAAGTCCGAAAAAGGGGTAAAATAATACCATTTCAAATGTTTTTTATGCCGGTAATTTGGCTTAATTCATTGAATATTAAAATAATATATATGAATAAGCGAACCTTATGATTGTTTTTAAGGTTGTCTTTTAGATAATTTAATTCCGTTTTGTTTTATTTATTCCATTTTACTCAAGGTAAATTATTTCTGTAAAGTACTCCTGTCAATTGGAGTGAATGGGGTATAGGCTTGGACTTTTAAATCTATTAGTAGAATGCATTTCAAAAAAAACGCCTTTTCAGAAATGAAAAGGCGTTTTAGAATTATTAGAAAATTGATTATTTCTTCATCACTCGAAGAGTTTTAGAATTTTCTCCTTGGTTTACAATAAAAGTGTAAATACCAGAAGGATAATTATTTCCTACTTCAACTGAATTAGATTCAACTTTACGTTGTTCGATTAAACGACCTACCGTATCAAAAACCTGAACTCCAGTTGTTGATGTTCTATTTCCTGAAGATTGTACCTCAAGAGTGAAAA
>CANCPC010000095.1 GCA_947379965.1 Flavobacteriaceae bacterium
AAAAACAAAATCGTAGATGTAATTTTCATGAATTTTTCTTGTTTTTTCGACGAGGTTATCACTTGGTTTATCTAAATATTCCTCTACAAAACGAGCCCATTCAATGTCTGAAAATTCCATATTGTTCAGCGCTTGCAATTGTACTCGTACATTAGCCATCATGGCCTCTATAGTATTTAGGTTCGGATTTTCATACCCTTGATTGATTAAATCTTGGATAAATTCTTTCTCCAAAGCGGCTTCCGTTTGATAAACCGCAGGTGGCTCATTCACCTCAAAATATTTGGTGTATTTGTCTAAAACAATAAAATTGTTTGATTCTGCAATGGTTTTATACTGTGACATCTACTTCTGATTTTGGAAATGTTAATAACAAATCTCTATAATGCTCATATTGTTTATTACGCTCTGATAGTTCTCTCGAAAGTTCTTTTGATAGTAACCCAAAAGTGTCCAAATTCTTTACTATGTCATTTTGAACTTCTAAAGGTGGGATAGGTATTTGTAGGCTCTCAATAACAAAAGCATCAAGTGTAGGTATACCTGCCACTCTAACTCTAGATTTAAGGTAATGTTCTTTGCCAAGTAAATAATAATAAAGAAATCTATTGTTTATAAATTCTGAATGAGCAATGCAATAACAGCCATCAGAAGACCAAAAATCAACATCGCTGTATCCTATAGTTCCTGCTGAAGCGCCAACGTTAATTATCATAACTGTACTAGCGAGACGATTATAGTCAGAATAAAAACCCATAGGTTCCAATCCACCATGAAAAACTGGGTATTTTTCTTCAGAAGAAAGTAACTTACGTGTTAGTCTTCTCCCTCTCAAAACTTTGGTTGCCTCACCTAAATTCTTCCATTCTATTTCACCTACTTTTAGAAGTTTATCCATATAATTTAGATTATCTACCTTCTTTACTATTAAAGCAAGTTCTTCATGTAAAGCATCAATTTTATTAACTGCAACTAAAATTTCGTTGTTTACAATTTCTATTTTAATTTTTTGACGGGGATCTTTTGCTTCTACATAAGAACTTACTGAGAGGTTGTAATCGTTTTCAGCAATTTTGGCATTATCTATAGAAGTTGCAACATTTGCTACATCTTCTTTGGTATCGAACATCTCCATAATCATTTCAATGTGTTTATCTGTTATCACATTGTTATTTACCTCTTTCTTAAAAAAATCTTGACCACTAACGTCAATAAACTGGGTTTGAGTATTCGTTTTATGTTTAGAAAGAACCAGTATGTCTACAGCAATAGAAGTACCGAAGAAAAGATTTGATGCTAATGAGATAACAGTTTCTACAAAGTTATTATCTACTAGGTACTTTCTAATTTTTTGTTCGGCACCGCCACGGTAAAAAATGCCAGGAAAACATACGATAGCTGCACGTCCTTTACTGGATAGATAACTTAGTGCGTGTAGTACAAATGCAAAATCAGCTTTTGATTTAGGGGCTAATACACCAGCAGGAGCAAAACGGTCATCGTTAATTAGTGTTGGGTCGCCATCACCAATCCAGTTTACCGAATAAGGGGGATTGGATACAATAGCATCAAAAGGTTTGTCATCAATAAAATGAGGATGATGTAGCGTATCGCCTAAAGCTATATTAAACTTGTCGTAATTGATGTTGTGTAAAAACATATTCATACGAGCCAAATTATAAGTCGTATGGTTTATTTCTTGACCAAAAAAACCCTCTTCAATGATATGCGCATCGAAGTGCTTTTTTGCTTGTAACAGTAAAGATCCTGAACCTGCTGCTGGATCATATATTTTATTCACTTTTTCTTGTTTGTGCATTGCCAATTGCGCAATGAGCTTAGATACGTGCACCGGTGTAAAAAACTCACCGCCTGATTTACCAGCATTGGCTGCATAATTGCCAATAAGAAATTCATAGGCATCACCAAAAAGGTCTATTTCATTGTCTTCAAAATTACCGAAATTTAGTTCTTCAACCCCTTTTAAAACAGAGGCTAAACGGCTGTTTTTGCTTTCAACGGTATTACCTAGTCTTGAACTAGTTGTGTCAAAATCAGCAAATAAGCCTTTTATATCTTCTTCTGATGGATACCCATTTGCGGAACTTTCGATTGATACAAAAATGGCTTTTAAGTCTGTATTCAGGTTTGGATTGGTATTGGCAGTTTTCGCAACGTTTATAAAAAGTTGACTTGGATAAATAAAATATCCTTTGGTTTTGATTGCATCCTCTTTAATTTCTGCTGTTATTACATCATCTGATAAGTTTGCATAATTTATACTATCATCACCACCTTCAATATATTTAGTGAAATTTTCACTAATAAATCGATAGAAAAGTGCTCCCAATACAAAGTGTTTGAAATCCCATCCATCCACTGAACCACGCACCTCATTGGCTATTTTCCATATTTTGGACTGTAATTCAGCTCTTTGTATTATACTCGTCATTGTTTTTCTTTTTTATTATTCTTTTGTTTATTACGATGGTTATACCATAAAATTTTTAATCTTTCTACTCACTTCTCTTTCCACTTTCTCAAAGTTTGGTAAATTTTTGATTTGGTCACTCATTGATTTTTGCCATCTTGCTTTGTACTGTGGTAGTTTTTGTTCTAGTTTTTTGTGAAAGTCTTCTGGATTTTGTTGTTTGCTGATGCATTTATTTCGGAATTCATTCGTATAAAAGTCAATATACATTCCATGTACTTCCAGTAGATACCAAATATCATAATAGTCCCGAGGTTGCATTCTTTGCATCACGCATCGTAATTTTTCAACTAATAGTTCTTCTAATGGGTAACATAATAAATTATATTCTTCTTCATCTGAATACTCTATGATTGCTGCTTTTATAATTGGTTCAAATTCTAATTTTTCGCTTCTTGAAATATCAACTTTTACTTTTTTATTATTTCCAAAACCGCCAAGTGGACCAACATAACTGATGTAGAAATTGATACCGCCATCTTCGTGCTCATTATCATCAATTATTGCTAAGGGAATATTTGCTTCTTCTTTTACATATTCAAAAGTTTCTTTGAACCATTCAAAAATTTGTTCATTAGTGATAATATTGTCTAGCAAAGTAAAATCTAAATCTTCTGAAAATCGATAGTCAGCAAAATATACTTTTTTGAGAACGGTTCCACCTTTAAACACAATGATTTTTGAAAGTTGTTCATGTTGTGCAACGCCTTTTAATATCCATGAAAGTATATAATCCTTTTCGATTTGTTGGTCACGAACTTCAACTTCTCGCGCTTTATTTTGTATTTCTCCTGGTTTGATCATGAGTAAATGGCAGATTTAATTGTTTCTGTTTCTAAATTTTGTTGAATACTCCAGCGGCTTATCATTTTACCCGATTTAGGAAGTTCCGTATCGAGAAGTACGTAAGATGCTGTTTTTAAATCCCATAATTCTTGAATGATTTCATTTTCTATTTCCAGCATTTCTAATAGAAATCCCAATCGTTTAATGACTGCTTGAGACTTGAATTTAATAACGTATTCTAAGAGTTTTTTATAATTAATTTGATTGCGTGTTTCGTGAATTGCTTTGGCAATTTCTACAATACCACCTGCGTAGTCTGGCTTGAATAGACAATCTACTATTGTTTTTTCTAAATCGGAACACTGAACTTTATTGAAATCATCAATCCATATTTTCTTTTCTCCAAAGAAATGGCTTTCATTGTGGTATATGAACTGAAAGGTAATATTTTTGATTTTAATTTCTGAAGGTCTCATTTGTTTGGACACCACAATTTGTTCTTTAAGGGAAGGCTGTGTAATGAGGTTGTGAATTTGTAGAGCGGAATAATAGCCAATATAATGTTTTGCATCTCGAACTAAATATTTTACGATTAAATGCCAATCCGGCATGAAAGTTTCGGCATTTTCTTCATAAGGTATTATATAATAAACGCCTTCCTTTAGCCTCATCAGAAGTCCTCTTTTAGTCATGTCACTCAACAATTCTCTAATTGTATTTTCTTTTGATTCCGGTAAAGCTATAATAGCAGCTTTGGAATCAAAACATACTAATCCTTTACTATTGAAATAAGAAAGGATTTCATTTGATTGGGTTGATATATATTTATGCTTCATAGTTATTTTGTCAGGATTAACCTGACTACAATGATACGAAATATAACAATATGTTGTATTCTTTTGCATTTATATTTTACAGTTGAAATGTCAGGTTTAACCTGACTTGTGTGATATAAAACATAACAAATATTTTTTTTTTAGTTCTATAGGTTACCTTTTTACTTTTTGAATATTAACTAGTATAAAACAAATTAATATTTACAATCTAAAAAATACTTATCATGAAAAAATTACTTTCAATTGCTCTATTTTCTTTTTGCTTCGGAATGAATGCACAATCAAGTTATAATGTTTATGGTGTTTCTAATGGAATGCCTAGTTTAACTCCTTCTCAAACGATTGTTCAAAACAATTATGGAGGTTATGATGTTTACAATAATAGCAGTAGTGGATTACTAAGTTTGACACCTTCTCAAATCATTGAGGCCAATAGAAATGGAGGTTATGATATTTATAACACAAGTAGTAGTGGTTTGCAAAATTTGACACCTTCGCAAACTATTTCTCAAAATTTGTACGGGGGATATGATGTATATAACAATAGTAGCAGTGGACTACCAAGTTTGTCACCAATACAAACTATTTCATCTAATATGAATGGTGGGTATGATGTTTATAATACAAATGCGGGCTTACCAACAATTACCCCAATTGAAACTTTATCCCCAAATAACTTTGGAGCGTATGATACTTTTATGAACAGTAATAGCGGCTTACCAAGTTTGACCCCAATAGAAACCATTAGATCCTCTTATGGTGGATTTTAAAAAATAAAATAAAACAGAGGGTTACCTTTTTACAATTCTATTATTAACAAGTATTAAACAAACAAATCACTAACAATTAAAATTTATTATCATGAAAAAATTATTCTTTATTATCGTATTCTTATTTACAACTGCTTTTACTTTTGCTCAAGATGTTTATGTTCAAGGTTACACTAGAAGTAATGGAACTTACGTACAAGGTTATTACCGTACTTCTCCAAATTCAACTAGAAATGATAATTACAGTACAGTAGGAAACACAAATCCCTATACAGGAACAGCAGGAACTAAACCAGCAGATAATTATTATAGCACTTCTACTTATTCAGCACCAGTTCAGACTTATTCAACTACAACTACCAGTCCAACTTATTATGCAACTCCAAGTTATAGCTCTAGCAATACCATTTATACTGGTTCAAGAGGAGGTCAATATTATATTAATAGTAATGGCAATAAGACTTACTTGAGTAGACGATAAATTGATAAAGTCAAAAAATCAATCTCTTAAAATACTTTAAGAGATTGATTTTTATTACTCTCAAATCACTAAAAAATGTTAAATTGCTGCCTTTATAATCCCATATTCAAATATAGAGGTGACAATGGCAGACAAAATCAATTTTTCAAATCTTACCGACCAGGAGTTATTAATTAAAATAAAACAAAATTCAGATTATTTAGGAATCGTTTATAAGCGATGTAAATCTAATTGTTTGGGTTTTATGAGAAAAATGACTAGTGGAAAAATTAATGATTATGAGCTTGAAGATGTTTTTCAAGATGCCAATATCATACTTTATGAAAAAATTGTAAAAGGTGATTTTGTTCTTACGGCCACTTTTCAGACCTATTTGAATTCTGTTTGTCGTTTCCAACTATTGAATACTCTTGAAAAAAGTAAATTGACTACCGACTATCAAGATAATTTGGATAGTGATGACGATGATGAAAATCCTAATGGTTATCATTCTTCTATAACTGATAGTTTGGATGCTGTAGATCACTCCAACGAACCGCAATTTGTAGCAATAGAAACCGCTTTAGTGAAAATGAAAGACGCTGGAGGTCATTGTTATGAGTTGCTCACTTTGTTTTGGTATCACAAAAAATCAATGAATGAATTGACTACTGCATTTGGTTATGCTAATTCACATACTACTAAAAATCAAAAGGCAAGATGTCAAAAGCGATTGGAAAAAATTGCATATAACGAATTGAATCAATAAAAATGAAATTAGCTATCGACATAGTAAAAAGTTTGTTATTGCCAAAATTGGAAAAAGATACCAGTTTTGATGCCAACCAAACGAATATAGCTTTTTGGGAAACCTTTACTAAAGCCTTTCTTGATTTTGAAAAGGATGCTAAACCAGTATATGCTGCTATTTATAGTTTGGGATTGAAAGATGCCGAGAAAATCATTTCTAAATTAGATACTGTTTACATTTCTTTTATAAAAGAGTTGACAGAAAACCATGTTTTAGGAATTAGTTCTGAAGCCAATGATTATTTGATTACATCAAAAAACAGCACTTTTGAAAAAGAAGTACACTTCTTTACTGATTTACAAAATGCCATCAAGAAAGTGGAGCGTAAACGCATTAAAACGGAACTTCCTAAAACTTTTGATAAACTCAACTTTGCACTTTCTGATGATGTCATTGCCTTAGCTATTAAGAAAAAAGAACGTGAAGCTCTCAAAGACAAAATGCATGCTTGGGATGAGGAATTAGTTGCAACTGAAGACGCACCAGTTTATTCTGTTTTTTCTAAAAAAGAGACTAAAATTATCTCTTTATCGTGGATAAAATATGCAGCAGCTGCATGTATTGTTTTGACAGCAGGAATTATGTATTTTAAATTTAATACGGATAACAATTTTGTTCAACCTGGTGATACTAATGTAGTAACTGCTGAAGCCCCAAAAATGGAAACTTATCCTTTAGCAGTTGTGAATTCAATTTCTGAATCTTCAACGGTTATTGAAGAAACTAGTTCTGCTTTTGCTTCCAAACCAAAGATGATTAGTATTGTTAAAAATAATCAATCTTTGAGAATAGCATCAATTGTAAAAGCTATTGAAAAATATCAAATTCAATTACAAAAGAATTTTCCAAATCATAAGGTTCAAGATAACTCCACAATTAAAAAATTAAACGATACTATTGTTTCTCTTAAAAACGAATTTGAATTATTAAAAATCAGGGAACAGCAATATGTTTTTAATGGTAAATCGTTGATTTTATTTGTTTCATCAACTCCTAAAGAAAACTATGTTTTATTATTTAATGAAATTTATTATTTAAAAAAAGCAGATGGTTTTTATAAATTGTCTGTTTCACAAGAACCTCAAAATTATATGAAAGAAACAAATTCTGCTGTTTTGAATGATTTAAAAGAAATCTTATTTAGAAAATATGGTATTTAAAAAAGGGCTTATCCTACTATTTTGTAGCTTGTCCATTTTTATGTTTGGGCAAACAAAATCACATCAACAAATCAATTCTGTTTTTAATCAATTGGTTATTGCTTATGGAAGTTCCAAGCCTGCTCCTGTATTTAAAATTAGAGACGGAAAATCAGCAAAACCTGCAGAGTATAGTACTAAATCCACACCAACTATTTTTATTGATTCTTATGTTTATGAAATTTGTCGAAGCTATGGAAAAGACAGTTTGAATTCCTTATCCATTATACTAAGTCATGAGTTGGTGCATTATTATGAAGACCATACTTTTTGTTCTGATTACGCAGTTGCAACAAGATATAAGAATAAAACTTTAGCTCCTAAACTCATTAAATCTAGTTTAGTTTCAAGCATTGAAAAAGAGACAGAAGCAGATCAGAAAGGTCTTTTTTATGCTTCTGCTGCAGGATATTCGCCTTTTGAATTATATAGTAATTTAATTAACCGATTATATAAAGATTATAAATTTCCCAATGAGTTACCAGGTTATCCAAGTAAACAAGAACGAACACTTTATGCAAAAAATGCCGAAGACAAAGCCAAGGAATTATACGGTTATTTTCTAGCAGGATTAAAAGCAATGGAGGAAAAAAAATACGATGATGCAATTGTGGTTTTTGACAAGGCCAATAGTTTTATTCCTTATAGAGAGAACTATAATAATTTAGGAGTAGCAAGAACATTAAAAGCACTACAATTTAAAGTTATTACTAGTGAAGAAATTCATCATCCTGAACGTTTCTTATATCCATTAGAAATTGAAAATAAAAGTCGTTTGAATAAAGAAGGGACTACTAGGGCAAATTATTCAAACAGGCAAGAGCAATTTGAGAATTTATTAAATGATGCAAAAAAGGATTTTCAAGAAGCAATTCGTTTAGACCCTAAATTTAGTAAAGGGTATATTAATTTGGCTTGTGTTTATGAATTGTTGGGTAAGTATAATCTAGCTCTTGGAACAATTGAAGATTTAGCTAAAGATAAACAAAATACTAGAGAAGCTCAACGAATATTGGCTATTACTTATTATCATAGCAACAAAGATTTTGAAGCAAATGAAATTTGGAGTAAATTAAAAATGTAATTATGAAATACTTTTTTCTTAAAAATATTAAAAAGATTGCAACTTTATTTTTTCTTATGATTTCCTTCATTGGAATAGCTCAAGACAATCTAAAAGATATTAAAGTTTTACAAGATAAAATTAAAGGATTTGAAGAATCTG
>CANCPC010000096.1 GCA_947379965.1 Flavobacteriaceae bacterium
ATGAATCATTAAACAACTTAACACCTGCAGATGTTTATTTTGGAAGAGGAGAAATGATATTAAAAGAAAGACAAAAATTAAAGAGAATTGCAATTATTAATCGCAGAAATGAGTACCAAAAATTAAAATTAACAACAAATCAAAAAAAAACATTTATCTTTGAATTATTAACTAAATACTCTCTTAGGAAAAGTCCACTTTAGTTTGAAGACATACATTTGGATATGCTAAGTTAGCATATCAAATAAAACCAAATATGTCAAAAAAATGTATTAAATAGGATCTTACATCGGAAGTTCGTGTTGTTACAAAACAAGCCAATATCGATGGATACATAATTACTTGAATTGGAATTTCATATCAAATGGATTATTTAATTCTAGTTCATAAAGATTAGAAATCTATTCTCAACTCGATAATTTGATGCGATAGTTGAGTAGTCAAAATTAGAAATCAAGCTTTTGCACTTATAGGTTAACAAAATTCGCAACGATTTGTTAATAGGTTTGCTTTTTTTTTTTAACTTTATAATCAAATTAAATTTTCATGAAAAAACATGCGACACTTAAAGACATTGCAAAGGCTTTGAATATTTCAACTGCTACAGTTTCTCGTGCTTTAACAGACCGTTTAGATGTAAATTCTAAAACAAGAGAACTGGTCTTAGAGGAAGCGAAACGTCAAAACTACAAGCCAAATCCAATGGCGTTACGACTACAAAATAGACGGACTAAAACTATAGGATTGGTGATTCCTGAACTTAGAACTGGTTTTTTTCCAAATGTGATTTCCGGAATACAAAAAGTATTAAGGGAAAACGATTATCAACTAATTATTACATCATCGGATGAGTCCTACAAATTAGAAGAAACAAACTTAAGACTTCTAGAGAACAATATGGTGGAGGGGATAATTATGTCAATTACACGAGAAGGCGAAAATTCTGATTATTATCAACAGATTATTCATAGTGGAATTCCAATCGTTTTTTTTAATCGTTTTTGTTCAAATATCGTTGCTAGTAAAGTAATAATCGAAGATTACAAAATGGCCTTTTTTGCAACCGAACATCTGATTTACAATAAATTTAAAAAGATAATTCATTTCTCTGGACCTGACAATTTAAGTATAACAAAAAAAAGAAAACAAGGATTTCTTGATGCCATGAAGAAACACCATAAGGAAATTACTGAAAACTCTGTAATCACAACAGGTGTTTTAAGCGATAAAGCATATGATGCAATGAAATCCCTTATAAACAAAAAGGAAATTCCTGATGCAATTTTCTGTTTTAACGATCCAACTGCATTTGGTGCACTGAGAGCATTAAAAGAAGCAGGATTGAATTGCCCGAAAGATGTTGCTTTGGTAGGATTCTCAGAAACAGAAATAGCCCAATTAATTGACCCACCATTGACCAGTATCGAACAACCCACGTTTGAGATTGGAGAAACTGCCGCTAAATTACTGCTCAATCAGATTATGATTACTCCTACTCCTGAAGCTGAAACAGTTTGCCTAAGTGCTAAATTGAATATCCGAAATTCATCTGCAAATTTAAAAATTATTTAGTCATTCCTTAAAAGAGCTGTTTTTAATTTCCACAAAAATAAGAATATTATTTTCAGGATAGAAGTTGAACAATTTATTAATCCAAAAAACAATCTGTTCTTTGATTTGATTAAATCGGAGCTTTAAATTGATCCGACTCGTGCTAAAAGTACATTATGAATGTCACCAGCCACACCTTTGAGGAAGTTTATGCCCAAAGCGTGGTTTCTTTTTAAATGTGATATTGTGGGTTCAATTGCTGCTCTACCCAAGATTAAAAAAACAAGAATTCTCAAAACCCAGTAAATCTTATGATTTACTGGGTTTTTGTTTTTCTAATACCTTCAAAATACTCATTCAATCTTAAAACTTAAGGGGAGCTTCGAGAATTAAACCTAAAGAGAATAAAATACTATTTTCTATTTGTTGAAACCCGATTTATTCCTCCAAATTTCAATAATAACCATGCTATTGGATGCAGGAAAGCCATAATTAAAAACCACATTGCATAACCTTGTCCTTGAACTGCATTTAATACCGGATTTAATACTGCATAAAAAGCCGTGTCTAAGAAACCAGCGGGTTTATTTGATGGACCGGTAACCATCGAAGCAACAATCATGTTCATTACAATGCCTCCTAGTGTACTTCCTGCTGCTACAACACTAAAAACAGTACCTAATGAATGCTTAGGTACAATATCTACCACCAGCGAACTAATGTTAATTAACCAAGCTAATGCAGCAATTACAGTAAAAACGGTTAAGGTTAGTGAGGTGTTTAAACCCGTTGCCGTTGCTATAAAAGGAGATAAAGGCATAAGTAAAGCACAAAATAGCATCACCCACATTCTGCTGGCCACGGGTTGAACTCCTTTTTTTACAATTTTGCCCGAAATAAGGCCTCCCAATAAACTCCCAATACCTGCTGCTGCATAAATTACCCAAGTAATTTTTAATTGCTCTTGGGAAAGATCTCTATCGGAGCTTAAATATTTGGGGAACCAAAATTGGTAGAAATACCAAACAGGGTCGGTAATCAAACGAGCCAATAACAACAACCATGTTCCTCTAAAAGAGAGTACTTCTTTCCAGGACCAAGGATTTACAATTTCTGAACTTTCCCCTTCTTCAGTTGTTGAAGCAGTTTGTAACATGGTCAATTCATCAGCAGTAATTAGCTTGCTTTTTTCGGGACTTCTGTAAATCATTAACCAGGGTATAAGCCATGCCAAACCCACTAATCCAGTAAGAATGAATGCCACACGCCAGCCAGTGCCGTCACCGAGCCAATTGGCTATTCCAGGAACTGCTTCAGTATAATTATAAGTGGCTAAAGGAATAACAATGTAGGGAGCAATAGTAGCACCAATGGTAGCTCCCATCGTGTATAAACCAATCGCTAAAGCTCTCTCTTTTGACGGAAACCACTCTGATACAGCCTTTGATGCTGCTGGCCAAATACCTGCCTCACCCAAGCCTAATCCAAATCGATAAAAGCTTAATGAGGTTACACCGCGTGAAGCAGCAGTCAGCATATTGAAAAAGGACCACCACGCCACGAAGAAAAATAAACTGGCACGTGTACCTATTTTATCGGCAATTCGACCTGAAATCAGGTAAGCTATAGTGTAAGCGATTAAAAATATATTGATTACATTGGCATAAGCCTGATCGTCCATATTCAAATCATGCTGAATCGTTGGTGCTAAAGCCGACAAAGTTTGCCTATCAATATAATTCAGAACGGCGGCAAGAAATAATAATACAATGATCCACCAACGCATACCTTTAATTTTCATTTGTTAATTTTTAAAATAGTTAAATAATAATATTTTTTTTATAATTAGTTTTATAGATATCAACACTTTATACAAATAATTATCATGTCAAATAAATGATTAAAATCAATTTATGTGATATTAATTTTAAACAATGAGACCGTTTGATTAAATCGACTTTTAATTTAAGTTATTTACTAATATCTAAACTGCTCCATTGGAATGGGCAAGTAAACTAATTGAAAACAAATTAAATGTTATCCTTTTAATCAATTCATTAACACACTTTTCCTAAAATACCCCAAACCGTAAGAAACTGTTGTATTAGAAGCCCGTATTTTAATTTTTGCAGAAAAATATTCCGAGTTCTTAGACTCTTCTGTTAAAATTAATTTGGTGATTTCCCCATTTTTATTTGTCAAATCAACGGTTACGGTTTCGGTTTTCTTATAATCGAAGTTAAGTGGTACTTTTAGTCGAATTGTTTTCCACTTTTTATCTCCTGATACATCAAACTTGGTATCAATCCAAGCCATATAAGCAAGACTAAGATTATAAGCCACATTGAACGACACCCAACCTTCTGTCCAACCAATATCGCCACGCTCTGGATGATAAGGATAATGCGCATTTTTAGGAGAACCTTCCAACACAAAACGGGCATTTTCCAACTGCCCAATACCACCGGGATGTTGATGATACCAGCCTAAGTCTACGCCCTCTATTTCAGCTTCAGCATCAAACGAGCAGTGTCGACCACACGGATTACGGCCAAATGAATTGTCGAGCTGTGCGTAGGCAATTTCATGGAGACGGTTCGCTTTGTCATTGTTATCTATATACTGAACCATAGAGATAATAGCCGCTGGAAATCCAACGATATTCCCCACTTCATTCCAATGCTGAGGTAATGTTCCGGTAGGACACCATGCCTCTTTGTCGTCGAGTTTGCGAAAATCCCACATATTATCAGAACGACGTATAACCACATCGGCCCAATCGGCTATTTTCTGCTTCAAACCAACAGGTGCTCTATCGGGATATTGATTCAGCATATACGTCAGACTTGTCATGGTGATAAATTCGCTCATCCGCTGTCCTTTAGTGATAATGGGGTCGTTCCAGTCTAATTTTTCTATCATCCATTTCACCTGATTGTAAGCTGAATCGAAATACATTTCAGCATCCTCCACTTTTTCGCGTTTTGCCACTTCGTACATCATTAAATTAGGTATAATAGATGCACCTGGAGGCAATGCCCCTTTTGTAGTACCAATTTTGGTTTTAAGTGCCAACATATCATGTCCATCACTTTCGTTGTATGCATAGGACTTGTCAACCGTTTTTAATTGCCATACCTCAAATGCAAATTTCTTTACCACATCATAATTTTGCTGTGGCAACCACTGTTTTATGTAGGGCCAGGCATACAAAAAATAGGCAAGCTGACCTTTAAAATGTTCGTGGGTTAGTTTTTGCGAAACAATAACATCGGCTCCCCAATGAATTAATTTAACGATATCAGGTGCACTTTCGTTATACGGTTTCAATGCGCCCCAAAGAGTAGAATCGGCAGGTGCTTGGTAGCTAACCTGATGCGGCATACGCAAATAAGCTTCGGGATTTGAAAGATACTGTGGCACCAGCGTATGCAACTCCCAACCAAAATGAGAATCATCACGCCAGCCATAGGTACCAGAACATTTTTTGGTATAATTACCAACATAATGGCGACTATCAATCATAAAATTTATGGCATTCTGATAAGTAACACGTTCTATCCACCACATACCAATTCTAAAAGGGAAGGATTTGAAAGTATCGGCAACAATTACATATTCTTTTTCACTCACTGGATTAAAAGCCGAAAAATCTCCAATATTGTTTATAATTTTACCCCTAAACAAAGAGTTAGTTTTTCCTTTTTCAACAATATTGAAGATCGTTCCATTGTCAGTCAATGGTGCTGTGAATCGTTTTGGTTTACCAAGATTATAACCACTTTGGTTGATGTAAATTTTAGGTACATAAGGCTCCGGATGCCCCACATAACCGGTTACTTCTGTGCCAAACTGAGGTAATCCCAATCTGTTTTCGGGCCACACACAAATTTCTTTAATTACAAAATTGTCATTCTTAGTTTTAGTTAAAACGATGCGAATACTATCCGTAACCACATCCACAGTAGCATCAAAAGCCAATGCTACCTCATTAAATTTATTAGCTGTAACATTCGCCGAAGGGATCGATTGCCACTGTCCGTTTCTCTTAAACTCGGCTCTAAATTCTTCAGCAGGTTTAGAATTTGGCATATTGAAATACAGATGTATACCCCCTATTTTATTCACTTTGTCCAGTCCAATAACGATCCACGAAGGATCATTACCATTACTAACCCATTGTGATGATTCCGAAACTTGGCCATCAACCATTTTTTTTGCCGAACCAATGGCATTCGTATTTTCGGAACTGACTTTAATTATCCTGTTTTGTGCTAAGTTATTCTGAGCAAATGAAATACTTGCTAGAGATACCAAAACGATTACCAATAATTGTTTTATCATTATCAATGTAGTATTACTTTTTTATAAATTTCAAAGGTATGGCTACATTGTAATTATCAGAATCATCATACACGGCGCAGAATAACACTTTTGGAATCCCTTTATCTAACCAAAGTTGTGGGCGCTCCAATTTGGTAACCTGTTTTACGCCAGTTGCCCATGGGATTTTGGTAGTTGTAACCAATACATTCTTTGATGGTTTCCAATCATTAATTCCATCTTTAGATTCGAACAACGCCAAACTGGTACCTGCATTAGTAAATGCTCCACTCATATCTTTTACTATAGCCCAATATTTACGATTCTGATACCAAACATATGGATCTTCGGCAGCAAACTGAACACCCGCTTTTACAAAAATTCGGTTAGGCAATTTTTTGAATGGACCTTCAGGTTGATCAGCAATCGCAATTCCATGCAATACTTTTCCACCAAATGGCATTTTGCCCTGACTCACGCCTTTGTATATCATTTGATACTTTCCATCACCTCGTTTTGTAACCGCAGGATTTGAAACAAGCTGATGATCGAAACTAGTGTAGGTCGTATCGATTGCTGGTTTATCAGACCTAAGCCAAGGACCAAGTGGTGATGAAGCTACTGCAATACCAATTCGTTGATTATTACGGTATTCCCACCATCCAGCATCTTTCATTGTTACCATTTGGCTAAACTTTTCAGTTCCTTTTGTACCCATATAATACAAGTAGTATTTCTTTCCAAATTTATACACAGTTGGATTATGCGTCACATCCGCATCCCAATATTTTTTATCCCGTTTTTCTAATATTACTTTTACGTGACTATAAGGACCTGTAGGATTATCGGAAACAGCCAAAGCCACTTCACTTTCGGTAGCCCAAGCGTAATGACCGCTTGTGCGAGGCCAACGACTGTAGAATAGATAATATTTACCATCATCTCCTTTTACCATACTTCCACACCAAACCATATAATCCTTTAATGTAAATTTAGCCGTTCCAGGAACAGGTTGAATCCATTTTGCGATATCAAAATCCTGACTGTATGCCTGAATTCCGACTAATAAAAAAAGAATTAAAAATATTTTTTTTAATCTCATACTATTTATAATTAAAACATTAAATACAAAACAAAGCAGAATAGGTAAAACCTAAAAGAGCTGATTGCTATAGACATGCTTTGCCGTTTGAGTCGCAATCTGCCAATACCACCTAAATAGAATAGTCTTCGCGAATCTACAGCAAACATTTTAAAACAGAAAACAAAATAAAAATACATGAACTGATATTTTCATTTTATTCTAATAAAATTTAAAGTAAAAATATACAAAGAAGTAATGTTTAAACTATGATTGGCATAAAATTAAAAATGTAATCGTTTACGAAGAAGTATTTTTAATGTAATCGTTTACGGAAACATATAAATATGAACCGTCCTGAAATAGCGATACACAAAACTCTAGCGATTCTAATGAGCTACATTTATATATTTTTAAAATGTGTTATTTGTCCTCTTCTAACGGCACTTATAATGGAGATGTTTTCCTCTCTTGCATTCTGAGGCACTTTCTTTTTAAAAACAGTACCATCATTTAGACAAACAATCAACCAATAACTTTTGTATGTATTAACTTTTATAAAAACAGGAGTAACGGTGAATAGCCCAAAAAGGATTGCCTTTTCAACCATTATGTACTGAATAGATATAAATAGAAGCAGAAATGGGAATAAAAGAATGGCTAATTTGGATACCTCTTTTAATCTGTATAATTGGATGAAAATCTTGTCTAGTTCTAAAAATGAAATTTCTCTTTCTACGTTTCTTTCATTCTTTAAAATTAGTCCATCTTCGACTATAGTTAAATTTAATATTCATAGTACTATTACTTATTTTTTGTACCGAAATTCATTATTCACAACAATAAAAAACTTGTAGGTTAAAATTAGATTTATTTCTAATTAAAAAACCCTGCCCAATGGACAGGGTCATAAATTAGAAAACAACATTTTCAACAAGTTATGTTAACATTCTATTTTCTTTTTTTGGATAGACCTGAACTTCATGAAAACAAAGATTAGCCCAATATGTCCAAAAAACCAATAAATAATCTTCAGCAGGTTCGTCAGGTGAAGTTTCTCCATCATTTTTAATTAGTCTGAATGCAATCAAATTACTTTGTTTAAAATTGAGCAAATATATCTATTGAATCAAAATAAGGAGATAATTTAACAGCGTAATCGTTTACAATACAGCTGAAAACGTTGTAAACGTTTACGAAATTATATATTAATTACAACGAAACCGAAATGATATAATATCATTTCGGTTTCGTTGTATTGAAAAAATCGTTAGTTTAAGTTTAATTTCATAGGTTTAATTGCATACATAAAATATTATTTTGTCATTTAATTCAAAAAGAGTCGATAATTAAAACTAGTTGTTTTCCCAGCTTTTGATTTTAGGCTAATGACTTTTGTACCATATACCAATTTCAAATCATTGCCGAGCAATGACTTGATAGTTAGCTTAATCATTTTCCCCTCTTTCCACGTCAAATCAACAATAAAACCACCACGGGCGCGCAAGCCTTTTACTTCGCCGCTTGTCCATGCATCAGGTAATGCGGGTAGGAGCTGCAGAATATAATGATCACCTTCTTTG
>CANCPC010000097.1 GCA_947379965.1 Flavobacteriaceae bacterium
TATCAGTAATTCACATTCATTATTATCATATAAATTCGATAAATTATATATTTTTTTCAATATTTGTATTTATAAAATCAATTAAAATAAAGTCCTAATTATGTCTGTAAAAATAGCTATTTCGCACAAAACAACCTACAAATTTGATCGAAATGTTAAAATATTTCCTCATGTTTTTAGACTTCGTCCAGCGGTGCACTCTAGAACGGCTATCGAGGGATATTCTTTTAAAATCTCTCCCGAGAATCATTTTATCAATTGGCAACAAGATCCTTTTGGAAATTATCAGGCTCGAGTTATTTTTCCGGATAAAATCAAAGAACTAAAAGTTGAGGTCGAAGTGATTGCAAAACTTCAAGTCATCAATCCATTCGATTATTTTGTAGAAGAATATGCGGAGAAATATCCCTTTAAATATGATAATGCTCTCGAACAAGAATTAGTTCCTTATTTAAAAATTAGCGAAGAAAGTCCCCTATTCTTAAGATATATCGAAAACATAAAATTAAAGGATCCTATAGAAATAAATGATTTCTTAGTTTACCTGAACCAAGAAGTATATAAAACGCTTACTTACAATCTACGGATGGAAGTTGGCGTGCAAACACCCGAAGAAACATTGCGAATAAAAAGTGGTTCTTGCAGAGATTTTGCTTGGCTACTAATTCATGTATTACGACACTTTGGCTTAGCCGCACGATTTGTTTCGGGTTATATTGTACAATTAGCACCAGATATAAAATCGCTTGATGGACCATCAGGACCTGAGAATGATTTCACCGATTTACATGCTTGGGTCGAAGTGTATCTTCCTGGTGCCGGTTGGATCGGATTAGACCCTACTTCGGGACTTTTTGCTAGCGAAGGACATATTCCGTTATGTTGTACGCCTCATTACGAAAGCGCAGCGCCAGTAACTGGTGCTACAGGAAAATGTGAGTAACCTTTGATTTTGAAAACAAAGTAACCCGTATTCATGAGGATCCAAGGGTAACAAAACCTTATTCGGAGAGTCAATGGGAAGATATCATGGCGGTAGGAAATGTTGTTGAAAACGATTTGATACAAGGCGATGTAAGACTAACAATGGGTGGAGAACCTACCTTTATATCTATTGATGATTTTGAAGGAGCCGAATGGAATACTGCTGCTGATGGACCGCTTAAACGAAAATTAGCATACGATTTAGCCCTTCGTTTAAAACAACGATTTGCTCACGGAGGTTTACTGCATTTTGGTCAAGGAAAATGGTATCCGGGAGAATTATTCCCGCGCTGGCAATATGGTTTATATTGGAGAAAAGACGGTTTCCCTTTGTGGAAAAATGATGCGCTGATAGCAAAAGAAGGGGAAACTCAATTTACTTTTCACGATGCCGAAAAATTTGCTGTCGAGTTAACCAAATTTTTAGGAATTGATACTAAAAATATATTACCTACTTATGAAGACCCCATTTATTGGGCTCTTGAAGAAGGTAAACTTCCAGTGAATTTAGACCCAATGAAAGTGAATTTAAAAGATTCTATCGAAAGACATAATCTTGCAAGGGTTCTAGAAAAAGGCTTGAATAATCCATCGGGATTTGTTTTGCCCATTCAAAAAAATTATACGCAGGATAATTGGGAAAGTTGTGCTTGGGAATTTAGACGAGGCAATTGCTTTTTGATTCCTGGTAACTCGCCAATTGGTTTGCGATTACCTTTAGATTCCTTACCAAAGGTTTCCGTAAACAAAAGAGAAACAGTTGTAGATAGAAGTTTATTCGAAGATTTACCTCCTTTAGGAGATTGCTCTGAAAAAGTAAAAAATCGTTATGGGACTATTTTAAAGATTATAAAATCAGTCAAAAAAATAGTATCTAAAAAAGAGGAAATAAAGAAAGAGGACTCCTTATTATTTGAAGTCGACACTTTCATTACCGCAATGTGCGTGCAAGAACGCGACGGAATGTTGTACGTTTTTCTACCTCCAACGGATTATTTAGAAGATTATATCGACTTAATCACTTCGATTGAAATTACTGCCGAAAAATTACAAATGCCAGTACGAATTGAAGGATACCAACCAAAAACAGATTACAGAGTTGAGAAAATGATGGTTACACCAGATCCTGGTGTTATTGAGGTGAATGTGCATCCAGCAAAATCTTGGCAAGAAATCGTAGACAACACAACAGCGCTTTACGAAGAAGCCTTTTTATCTCGTTTGGGCACCGATAAATTTATGGTTGATGGTCGTCATACGGGAACTGGCGGAGGAAATCACGTAACATTAGGTGCCGAAAGACCTGAGGACAGTCCCCTATTGCGAAGACCTGATTTATTGCGAAGCTTAATTACTTATTGGCAACATCATCCCGTTTTAAGTTACCTTTTTGCCGGACCATTCATCGGGCCAACAAGTCAAGCACCCCGTATTGATGAAGGTCGTGATGAGCGTCTTTACGAAATGGAAATTGCTTTTGACCAAATTCCAAAAGATAAAGAAGTTCCTTTTTGGATGGTGGATCGAATTTTTAGAAACTTATTGACCGATATTACCGGAAATACGCACCGTTCCGAATTTTGCATCGACAAATTATACTCTCCTGATTCCTCCACAGGACGTTTGGGAATATTAGAATTAAGGGCTTTTGATATGCCACCGCACAAACACATGAATTTAGTCCAAAATTTATTAGTGCGTTCCTTGGTTGCCAAATTTTGGAAAAACCCTTACGAAAAAAAATTAGTGCGTTGGGGAACCGAATTACATGATAAATTCCTATTGCCGCATTTCGCTTATTTAGATATGATTGATGTGGTTAATGATTTAAAAGATGCTGGATATAATTTTGATATTTCATGGTTCGATCCTTTCTTCGAATTTAGATATCCACATCATGGTAACGTGACTATTGACAATATCCAATTAGAAATTCGTTTAGGAATTGAGCCTTGGCACGTACTTGGCGAAGAACAATCTAGCTCTGGAACCTCACGATTTGTCGATTCGTCTTTAGAACGCTTGCAAGTAAAAGTTTCTGGAATTGTACCCGACCGTCATATTTTATTATGCAAAGGATGCAGAATTCCGTTAAGAAGCACCGGTACCAAAGGGGAATATGTAGCAGGAATTCGTTACAAAGCATGGAATCCGCCCTCCGCATTGCATCCTAATATAGGAATTGATGTGCCACTTGTTTTTGACTTAGTCGATACTTGGAACAATAAAGTAATTGGTGGTTGTACCTATTTTGTTACGCATCCGGGCGGAAGAAGTTTTGACAGTTTCCCTGTGAATAGTTTTGAAGCTGAATCAAGAAAATTAAGTCGCTTTTGGGATTTTGGTCATACCCCAGATCCAGGACTTGAGGATGTGGAAAAAGAGAAAGAAATGATTGCAAACAATGCTGCAACCTCTCGTTTTCTAGTAGAATCTAAATCAAATCTTAAACTGGATACGCCCATAGAGCTGATCGACCCAGAATATCCATATACTTTAGATTTAAGACATTATTGGAAAGCAAAAGAATAAGGAATTACATTGTTGTTCGCTTTAAAAGCCTTTATTTTGCCAATTATAAAAACGCAATTCATTTACAATTAACAAATGATTCAAGATATTTCATTGGGACTACTCCAATCTTATAAAGAAAAAATCAATTCCTACGACGAAGTGATTGACCAAAATGGCGCTATAAAGCCGTATTGGAAAGGCCTTTTTGATACCTTAGAAGCTATTGGTATTAAAGAATTAGAATTGCGCAATCAGGAGATTATAAAAAAACTAAAGGAAAACGGGGTTACTTATAATGTGTATGATTCGAATGAGGAATCGGATCGTGCTTGGAAACTGGATCCAATTCCGTTTTTAATTCACGAATCCGAATGGAAAACCATAGAAAAAGGATTAAAACAAAGAGCCCGTTTATTAGATATGATTCTAAAAGACCTTTATGGCCCGCAAACATTAATAAAAAAAGGAATTATTCCTGCCGAATTAGTTTTTGATAATTCGGGTTTTCTATTGCCTTGTTTTGACATTAAACAAAAACACGACAAACAATTACTCAATTATGCGGTCGATTTAGCCCGCGGTCCTGACGGAAAAATGTGGTTAATCGACAACCGAACTCAGTCGCCTTCAGGAACAGGATATGCGCTCGAAAACCGAATTGTAATGAGTAAGGTTTTTCCAGAACTCAATAAAAAAACATATCGTAGCCGGCTTTCCCCCTATTTTAGTCAATTGCAACAAACCGTTGACACCTTAGGAAATGACACGAATGAAAATCCAAATGTAGTTTTCTTGACTCCGGGTCCCGGAAACGAAACTTATTTTGAGCACGTTTATCTTTCTTCCTATTTAGGATATACGCTCGTTCAAGGAAGCGATTTACTGGTTAGAGATGGTTTTTTATATCTAAAATCAATCGATCAACTAGAACGTGTAGATGTTATTATCAAGAGATTGGATGACGAATGGTGCGATCCTCTCGAATTACGAAGAGATTCATTGCTGGGAATTCCGGGTTTATTACAAGTCATGCGTTTAGGAAATGTCGCCATTTTCAATCCGCCTGGAACGAGTGTTTTAGAGAATTATGGTCTAATGGCATTCATGCAAAATGCTTGTAAATTTTTGCTTAAAGAACCATTATTAATGAGTTCGGTAGCGACTTGGTGGTGCGGTCAAACCAAAGAATTAAACTTTGTTATTGCCAACTTACCCAAACTAATTATAAAGAAAACCAACCGAAAACAAGGTTTTAGATCCATTTACGGTCGTACATTGAATGAAAATGAACTTGAAGATTTAAAAAAATTAATTCTAAAAAATCCGAAAGATTTTGTTGCTCAAGAAGAAGTTAGTTTATCTACAACTCCGTCTTTTGTAAATGGAACTATAGAACCACGATTAGCCTCCATTCGTGCGTTTTTAATAGCTGATGGCGAAGATTACCAAGTCATGCAGGGTGGCTTAACGCGCAGTTCTGCCGTGATAGGAAAGTTCGAAATTTCGAACCAATTTGGCGGAATTTCAAAAGATACTTGGATATTATCCGATACGCCATCCGCTTATGTTGAAAAGGTTATTGAACGAAAAAATAACTACAACCAACTGAATAATTCTTTGACTAGTCGCAATGCCGAAAATTTATTTTGGGTCGGTCGAATGTGCGAAAGAACAATGGCGCTTCGTAGTTTTTTGAGAATTATTTTAAATAGGTTGAATGAAAACGTAAACAAATCAGATCATAAACAGCCCGAATTTTTAATTGTTTTATTAAAATCAATAACCCATCTCACTCAAACATATCCCGGATTTGTTGGGAAAGAATTTAAAGAAGGAGAAGTATTTGACAATGAAGCTATTTTCGAAAACCCCATCGCCGAATTATTGCTTTTGATAAATGATACCGAAAAAGCAGGTTCGGTGGTTTATAATATTCAGTCGTTGCTCATCACCATTAATCAAGTTAGTGAAAAATGGAATCATGATACCCGTCGTATTATTAACTTAGTGCAAGAAAGTTTATTAACCCTTAAAAATACGAATACAAGCAATATCAATCAGGTAAATCACGCTTTAGATAAATTGCATATCCGCCTTTTCTCTTTTTATGGAAATATCTACGAAACTCTACCGCGAGATAATGGTTTTTATCTATTGGAAACAGGGAAAAATATAGAGCGAATTTTATCTTTAATCTCAGTTTTTCGTTCCACTTTCAATTACAAAAAAATTGAGGAAGAAGAAGGAATGCTAATCGAAGCTATCCTTGAAAATCATAATTTGTTAGCTCAATATCGAAATATTTATAAATCGCATTTGAGCTTGAAAGCGTTAATTAACATGGTTTTTTTAGAAAAAAACTTGCCTTATACGCTTTCTTTTTTATTGGATAAACTTTCGTATTATCTTTCTAAATTACCCAAAACAATGGAGCCTCACCGATTGAGTATTGCCGAAAAATCAGCTTTGGAAGCCAGTACGATTGTCAAATTAATAAATGCCGATACATTGATACAAGTCGACGAGGAAACTCAATTCCGACCAGAATTAGATGAAACACTTTCGAGAGTTTTTGAACTGATTTCGAATGTTTCCAACAATTTATCCAGTTTGTATTTCAATCATTCCGTAATGCAACATTCTGTTTTAGAAACCCTTGAAAATAGAGAGACAGATGAAATATAATTTAAAACATAAAACCATTTACACGTATGTAAATGAAGTACACAATTATCAAAGTATTTTGTGTCTGCAACCTAGAAATTCAGAAAAACAAAAATGCACGAATTTCAAAATTGAGATCGAGCCGGCGCCTTCAAAAATATATTCACGAACCGATTATTTTGGAAATATCCAGCATTATTTTTCGCTTCACGAATCGCATAAATCACTAAAAGTTATCGTTTCGAGCGAGATTGAAGTTTTAAATAACGCCGTTCAACCTTTGAACCCGATTACTTGTGAGGAAGCCAGACAGAAATTCCGCAACGATCTCGATCTGAAAATTCAAGTTTTACAGTTCCAATTACCGAGTCAATTTATCAGTTGGGATGAAGAAATTATAGCTTTTGCCGAAACCTGTTTGAAACCAGAAGTCGCTCTTTTTGAAGCTGTTTTAGATTTAATCAAAAAAATATTTACAGAATTCCAATTTAAATCGGGTGCGACAAATGTCAATACGCCATTAAAAACAGTGCTTAAGGAACGAAAAGGCGTTTGCCAAGATTTCTCTCATTTGGCTATAGCCAGTTTGCGAAGCGTTGGAATTCCTGCACGTTATGTAAGTGGATATATCGAAACACTTCCGCCAAAAGGCAAAGTAAAACTAGAAGGTTCCGATGCTTCACATGCTTGGATTTCTGTTTATATTCCGGAAATGGGCTGGTGCGAATTTGACCCGACAAACAATATGATTCCCCAACAACGCCATATTGTAACGGCTTACGGAAGGGATTTTGCTGATGTATCGCCAATGAAAGGAATCATCTTTAGTTCAGGCGATCATAAAGTAAAAGTTGAAGTGGATGTAATTCCTGTTTTTTAATTTATAAAAACAAAGTTACATTTTCTCTTGAAACTAGTAAGAAATTAAGGTTCATTAAGTCCAAAAACTTATTTTTCTAAATTTCTTAATGGTTTAAAAAAACAGAATGAAAATTTTTTGTCTACTTTGCAGGAAATCTTATTCAATTATTTTAAAAATAATAGTATCAAAAAAAGACATCCCCTTTTAACGCCGAGAAAAGCTTCAATAATAGATCTAAATACAGCCAACGCTTTATTTGCAGAAATTATTAATTCGGGTATTCCTTTTGGTTATCAACAAGCCAATTGCCATAATATTTCGCATTATATAAGTTTGTTATTAGAATCTAAAGGCTATCAATGTGCCAAAATTTGGGCTTTTGCGCCAGTTGTATATTCAAGCTATAGTTCACGAATAATATCGTTTCCGGATAAAAAAAAACTATCCCCCAATGGAGCTATCGATTGGGGGTATCATGTTGCCCCAGTTCTTCAGGTTCGGATGGGTACAAAAGTGCGTAAAATGGTGATTGATCCCGGACTTTTCCCGAAAGGACCAGTTCGTTATAGAACTTGGATTGCAAAACTTAAAACAAGAAAACTTATTTATTTAATAATGGATTCGGAATGGTATTTATTTAATTCTTCTACGATTCCAAATTCGCAAATACTACCAAATCCTGATATAATTAAGCCGAATATCAAACTTCCTGATTGGTTTTCGGACAAACATATCACCGATTTTTTTAAATATGAAGAAGATTCATTAAACGAACATTGGATAGAAAAAGGATTATCGGTCAATGAAACTACAGAAACTTTCTACAACAAAGAAATTAAGCCAATACTAAATTCAAACCTTCAGGAAGATATATTGAATGATTATAAAATGCTTGTTGGTAATGTTTTTAATTTCGAAACTGTTTTTCGAGACCATAAGTTCAATTCTGAAATGAATGATGATTTTCAACTCAAGCATCAAAAAATTATTACCAAATACAGAGAAATTTACTTAGTTAATTTAAATAAATGGCAAAATTCACTTTCGGAATTGAATGAAATCATTAGAAAAAAATTTGTTTAAATTTCAGGGATTGAAAATCAGATAAATTATTAAGAGAAATATTTTGATCAATTGATTAAAATTTAATAAAAAAACCTCGAAATTTTACTTTCGAGGTCATTGGTACTAGTGAAGGCAGAAGGAGTCGAACCTTCGACCGCCTGCTTAGAAGGCAGGTGCTCTATCCAGCTGAGCTATGCGTCCATTTGTCGGGGTGGCAGGATTCGAACCTGCGGCCTCCTGCTCCCAAAGCAGGCGCGATAACCGAGCTACG
>CANCPC010000098.1 GCA_947379965.1 Flavobacteriaceae bacterium
GTAAATAGAATGAGCGCACTTGTTGGTGGAACAATTATTACGAATGATTTAACAAGTATAGATCCCTTTATTTATGTAAATTTTGCCGGTGTAAATAAGGATAATACAGACACTAATACAACTATGGCTACTTTGATTAAAGTATTGCGCATAGGAGTAAAAGCAGTAAATGGTGTTGGATCTTCTGTAACTTCAAATTCAGGATTATTAAACCCTACCACTACTTCTTCAGCTAAATTGTTAACGCTAACTGCTGTGACTCCTGCTGCTCCTACCGCATTGGTATTGAACGATGGAAATACTGCTACTGCTATAACAGTAATTAGCAAATTGATTGGACATGGCGGAACGTACCGCTTAGCGGCTGCGGTTCCTGCTGCAACTTTAGCAAGTTCTTTCGAATGGGAATTACCTTCTTGTGCAACTAGAGTAACGAGTCTAACTGATCCAACATTGGTTTCAGGAGCTACTACAGATCCGTTTATCTATGTTAAGTTTACTCAGTATGCTACTGCAGCACCTGGAGCGATTTACTTTGGTGTAAAAGCAGTGAATGGTATTGGTTCTTCTGTGACTGATAATTCAGCTGCAAGTCCGACTACAGCTTCTAAGGCTAAGTTGTTAAAATTAGTTACGGCTGTGCCAGCAGCTCCAACCGCTTTAGTGTTGAATGATCTAGCTTCTGCTACTCCAGCCACTGCTGTGACAGTTGTAAGTAAATATATTGGAACATCAACCAAGTTGAAATTAACAGCATCAGTTCCTACGACTACTTTAGCTAATTATTTCACATGGGCATTGCCTCAAGGGGTAAATAGAGTTGATGAATCCGGTAACATCGTTAATGAAACAAGCTCTACCGATTCTTTTATTTATGTTAATTTTGCAAATGTTTCTCACGAAGGTACTCCAATTTCTATAGTATTAGGTGTGGTAGCAGTAAATAATGTGGGTTCTTCTGTATCGACTAACACAGGAGCGAATAGTGCAAGAACGGATAAGTTGTTAACTGTTACCGCAACAATTCCTGCAAAAGTGGCAACACTTGGTGGTTCGCTTAGCGTTTGTAATAGAGCCGAAGGTTTTACATATACTATTACTGCTCCTGTTGGTGCAAAAAGCTATATCATTACAGCACCTGCTGGTTCTGTGGTTAGTTCAAATACTGGTGTTCTAGGTGCAACGCCAAATGTATTAACTACTTCTGATTTGACTTTTAAAGTTGTTTATGATGGAACCCCATTTACTTCAACAGATAAATATATAAACATCACTTCAGTAAATGATTTTGGAAATTCTTCAGCTGCTTTCAAATCACCAGCAATGACAAAACAACAAGATTGTTCTGGTTTAGCAAGTATTGCAAGAGTAGTGGCACCATTAGTTGCTGATGCGTTTAATGTTGTAGCGTATCCAAACCCATCTTCAGCTGTTTTCACTCTTGAGGTACAATCTTCAGGAAATAGAACATCAACAACTGGAGTTCAGGTTTTTGATACGGTAGGTCGTTTAATCGAACAACGTAAAGTTGAATCTAATTCATTTGAAGTAGGGAATAATTATCCTTCTGGTATTTACACTATTATTGTAAACCAAGGAGAAAATTCTAAAACTCTTCGAGTGATGAAGAAATAATCTATTATATTTTTTAAGAGAGGCTGTCTTTACGGACAGCCTTTTTTTGTATTTTTTTTGCGGGTTAGATGAAAGGAAAGTTCAAGTTTTAATAATTTATTTTTTTTATAAAAATAAATTATTAAATTAGCATACCGGAACAGAACAGTATGGACAATATAACCCCACCTCTATTTTCATTAAACATCAATCATGATAGTGATACTCCTAAATATCAGCAATTAGTGAATTCTATCAATAATGCCGTTAGTGAAAATCTTTTAAAAAAGGGTGATTTATTGCCTTCTGTGAATAGTATTTGTTTAGAAAATAAACTCTCAAGAGATACTGTTTTCAAGGCTTATTCGATTTTGAAAGATCAGAGAATTATTGAATCGGTTCCCAACAAAGGGTATTATGTGGCTGGTGAAACTCGAAAAGTTCTTTTGGTTTTGGATACTTTTAAGGCTTATAAAGAAGTTTTATATCATTCTTTTGTAAATAATTTAGAGCAGAATATTATTACCGACGTTCAATTTCATCATTATAATATTGATACTTTCACAACGATCATCAATAATAGTGTGGGCAAATATTATAAATATGTAGTGATGAATTTTGATCATAAAGATGTGGTATCCGTTTTGGCAACTATTTCAAATGAAAAACTATTGTTAATTGACTGGAATATCCATTCTAAAACAAAAAATAATTATGTTTTTCAGGATTTTGGAAGTGCTTTTTATGATTCATTAATAGAGGCCGTAGATTTGTTTAGGAAATATGAATCTATTGATTTTGTGTATCCTAATTATACAAATCACCCAATTGAGACCATCACTTTTTTTAAAAAATACTGTAAAGATTTTGGTTTTAAATATAATATAATTACTAACCCCAGGGAATTTGATATCAAAAAAAAGATAGCGTATATAAGTGTAAGTGACAGAATTCTTGGTGTATTCTTGGAACAATGTCGAGAAAAAAATTTTGAACCTGGAGTAGATGTAGGATTCTTATCCTATAATGAAACTCCAATGAAAAAGTTTATCTACAAAGGTATTTCAGTGATTTCGACAGATTTTTCAGCATTGGGAACAAAAGGTGCTGAATTTATCACAAAAGATGAACCGATGCACTACTATGTGGCTACAAAATTAATAATAAGAGAATCGTTATAAATATAAATTATGTATTATATAGGGTATGATATAGGAAGTTCCTCGGTCAAGATAGCTTTGGTTGAAGCTACAACAGGAGAAAAAATAATTACACTCCATGAGCCAAAGGAGGAAATGTCAATAATCGCTTATCATAAAGACTGGGCAGAACAAGATCCCGAAATTTGGTGGGAACATATTTGCATAGGGACTAAAAGAGCAATAAAGGAAGCAAATATAGATGCTTCAAAGATTACAGGTGTTGGTATTTCGTATCAAATGCATGGATTAGTAATCGTGGACAAGGATGGAAAATCATTACGTAACTCAATAATTTGGTGCGATAGTAGAGCAATAGCAATAGGAGACAAGGCTTTTGTAGAAATTGGCGATTCTAAATGCTCAGAACATTTGTTGAATTCACCGGGAAATTTTACCGCTTCTAAGTTGAAATGGGTTAAAGAAAATGAACCTGAGATTTTTGAAAAAATACATAAATTTATGTTGCCAGGCGATTTTATTGCTTATAAACTTACAGGTGTAATTTCTACTACTAAAAACGGTCTTTCCGAAGGAATGCTTTGGGATTATAAAGAAAATAAAGTCGCCCATTGGTTATTAGATTATTATCAAATTGATCCTTCATTAATACCAACAATTGTCGAAAACTTTACTAATCAAGGCGAAATACATTCTCAAGGGGCCAAGGAAACGGGACTTCCAAAAGGAATTTCTGTAGTTTACAGAGCTGGTGACCAGCCTAACAATGCCTTGTCGTTAAATATATTAAAGCCCGGAGAAGTTGCTGCAACAGGTGGTACATCGGGTGTTATTTATGCTGTTACTGATCAACTAAAATCTAAGGAAACTTCTAGAATTAATAGTTTTGTTCATGTTAATTATTCCCATAAAAAACCAACTGTTGGTAAATTGTTGTGTATTAATGGAGCAGGAATTCAATACCGATGGTTGCGCAATCATAGTGTAGTGGATTCTTATGAAAACATGAACCGGAAAGCTGCTAAAATACCAGTGGGTTCTAATGGAGTTATAGTGATTCCTTTTGGTAACGGAGCGGAGCGAATGTTGAATAACAAAAACGTAGGCAGTCATATTATGAATCTGAATTTCAACAATCATAGCCACGGGCAACTATACAGAGCAGCATTAGAAGGTATTGCGTTTTCATTTGTTTATGGAATGGAGATTTTAAAAGATGATAATACCGAAATTAAGGTTATTCGTGCTGGAAATGATAATTTATTTCGTTCAGAAATTTTCTCCAACACAGTAGCAACATTAATTGGATACGAGATAGAAATATATAATACTACAGGTTCTGTAGGTGCTGCAAGAGCTGTTGGACTTGTAGATGGTGATTATGAAAAATTTGGCGATACTATTATGAAAAATGATCATGTTATGACATATAAACCATTGCAAAATAGAGAACCTTATATAGAAGCTTATAACAATTGGAAAAAAGAATTAGAAATAATACTAACAAATAATTAATTTACACGATGATCGTTTTAGGAAACAAAGAGTATTACAAAGGAATTGGACAAATTCAATTCGAAGGAAAGGATTCAGATAATCCTTTAGCATTTAAATATTATAATCCAGACCAAGTAGTAGCTGGCAAGACCATGCGTGAGCACTTTAAATTTGCAATAGCCTATTGGCATACATTCTGTGGACAAGGTTCAGATCCTTTTGGACCTGGAACACAACAGTTTGCATGGGATAAACCAACAGATGCGATTGATGCTGCTAAAGAAAAAGCAGATGCAGCATTCGAATTCATTACCAAAATGGGTTTTGGCCACTACTGTTTTCACGATTATGATTTGGTTAGAGAAGGCGCTACTTTTGCAGAATCAGAAAATAGATTGGCTATAATCACAGACTATTTGAAAGAAAAACAGGCAGCTTCAGGAGTAAAATTACTTTGGGGAACGGCCAACTGTTTTTCTAATCCACGTTATATGAATGGAGCTGCAACTAATCCAGATTTTAATGTGTTGGCTAGAGCGGGAGGACAGGTTAAATTAGCTTTGGACGCTACGATTGCTTTGGGTGGCGAAAATTACGTATTTTGGGGTGGTAGAGAAGGATACATGACTTTGTTGAATACTGATATGGGGAGAGAATTAGATCATATGGGACAATTTTTGATTCAAGCCAGAGATTATGCAAGGTCTCAAGGATTTAAAGGAAATTTCTTCATTGAACCAAAACCAATGGAGCCTTCAAAACACCAATATGATTTTGATTGCGCAACTGCAATTGGTTTTTTACGTCATTATGGTTTAGAAAAAGATTTCAAAATGAATATTGAGGTAAATCATGCCACGCTGGCACAACATACTTTTCAACATGAAATTGAAACTGCAGCAATAGCAGGAATGTTAGGAAGTCTAGATGCTAATAGAGGAGATTATCAAAATGGATGGGATACGGACCAATTTCCAAACAACATTCAAGAAACTACCGAAGCGATGTTAGTATTTTTGAAAGCAGGAGGGTTGCAAGGAGGTGGAATTAATTTTGATGCCAAAATTAGAAGAAACTCAACTAATATAGAAGATGTTTTTTATGCTCATATTGGTGGAGCTGATACATTTGCAAGAGCTTTATTGACAGCCGATAAAATAATTACTTCTTCCCCATACGAAAAATTAAGAAAAGAAAGATATAGCTCTTTTGATTCTGGAAGCGGAAAAGCTTTCGAAGAAGGAAAATTAGACTTGAACGCATTATACAAAATTGCTCAAGAAAACGGAGAACTTTCTCTTCATAGCGGAAAACAGGAGCTTTTCGAAAATATCATTAATCAATACATTTAATATAATTTGATTAGAAAAACAAAAATGAGGTGCATTGAATATTAATTATAAAGTTAATAAGGTACTCAACCTTTGTTTTTTGTCATTTGAAATTTAATATTTTAACTAACTAAACCTTTTTTTTATGAATTCATTACAATTATCAGATTATCTAGTTTTTCTAGTCTATTTTTTTATAGTTGCTGGGTATGGCTATTCCGTTTACAAACGTAAAAAAACGAAGTCTACATCAGCATCACATGATTATTTTTTGGCCGAAGGTTCCCTAACTTGGTGGGCTATAGGAACTTCCTTGATTGCCTCTAATATTTCGTCAGAGCAATTTATTGCTATGTCCGGTAATGGATTCAAGATGGGTCTGGCTATCGCTACTTACGAATGGATGGCTGCACTAACTTTAATCATTGTGGCAGTATTTTTTATTCCGGTTTATTTAAAGAATAAAATCTATACAATGCCTCAGTTTTTAAGTCAACGATACAACGGGAATGTGGCAATGATTATGGCTGTATTTTGGTTGTTGCTTTACGTAATCGTTAATTTAACTTCTATTCTTTACCTAGGAGCTTTAGCTATTAATGGAATTTCCGGAATTGAAATTAACCTTTGTATGTATGGTTTGGCATTTTTCTCAATTGCCATTGCGTTAGGAGGAATGAAAGTTATTGGTTATACAGATGTTGTTCAAGTAGTTTTTTTAATATTTGGAGGTTTGGTGACTACCTATTTGGCATTAGATAAGGTAGCCGAATTAAATGGACAACATGGTATAGTAGAAGGCTTAAATTATATGATGAATCAATCAGGAGACCATTTTCATATGATATTAAAAAAAGACAACCCTAACTTCCCAAGTTTGCCAGGATTAACTGTTTTGTTTGGAGGAATGTGGATTGTGAATTTGAATTATTGGGGATGCAATCAATATATTACACAAAGAGCATTGGGTGCTGATTTAAAGACGGCAAGGAGTGGAATTTTGTTCGCTGCTTTCTTAAAATTATTAATGCCAGTAATTGTAGTTTTGCCAGGAATTGCTGCCTATGTGATTTATACAAAAGGAGGTCTGCATACCGAAATGTTAGGACCTGATGGAATCATAAACCCAGACAGATCTTATCCAGTATTATTGAATTTGTTACCTGTTGGATTAAAAGGATTGTCCTTTGCTGCTCTTACTGCTGCTGTAGTGGCTTCATTGGCAGGAAAAGTAAATAGTATTTCTACCATTTTTACTTTAGACATTTTCAAGAAAAAAATTGATGTAAATGCCAGTGAAAAGAAAATGGTACAGGTTGGAAAAATTACGGTCTTTGTTGCTATGCTGGTAGCTGTTATTATTGCTCCAATGTTGGGAATCGACAAAAAAGGAGGATTTGAATTTATACAAGAATATACCGGTTTTGTAAGTCCGGGTATTTTTGCAATGTTTATTTTAGGATTCTTTTGGAAAAAAACAAGTTCTAATGCAGCTTTGTTTGCAACTATTGGAGGATTTACAATGTCAGTAATATTTAAGTTTCTACCCCATTTTATGAATTTAGAATTCTTGAGTAGTACAGGATTTGCAACATTAATGGAACAAAAAGACAAAACAATGGCCTATGAAATTCCGTTTTTGGACAGAATGGGATTTGTATTTGTAATCTGTGTTTTGATAATGATTTTAATCAGTTTATATGATGCTAAAAAAGGAATTAAAGTAAAAGGATTAGAAATCGACTCTAAAATGTTTAAAGTCAATACTGGTTTTGCAGTTGGTACTATTTTTATTTGTGGATTACTCGTTGCTTTGTATTCTATTTTCTGGTAGGATTTTATATTAATGATTCAGTTACGAATACACTATTTTTAATTTTATTACTTTAATTAATAATGAGGAAGTTTTGAAAAATTTAAAATAAAGTGATTATCTAAAACTAGGAAGGTGACATAAAAACCTAATGCAGTAATAAATCTGGCATTAGGTTTTTTTTATGGTTCATTTACCTCCTTTGTATTTTTTGGTTAATTTTTATATTTTTTTCCTCTATTGGCATGGTTGTTCAACCATTAGGTCATTATACCTATTGGTTACCCGTAATCATTATTTTTATTGCAGGTGCGGCTCATCAAGCTTGGTCAGCAAATATCTTTACAACAATTGGGGATATGTTTCCTAAAAAAGTAATTGCTACCGTAACTGGTATAGGAGGTCTAGCCGGAGGTTTGGTTCTACTTTAATCAATAAAGGTTCTGGATTGCTATTTAATTTCGCCAAAGGAACGAATATGTCTTTTATGGGTTTTGAAGGAATTGAGGCAGGTTATTTTATTATTTTTTCAATTTGTTCTGTTTGTTATTTAACGGGTTGGATTGTAAGGAATCTTTAGTTCCTAAATAGGATCCCATTTAGAACTTGTAATTTTTTCAAGTACTAAATTTATTCTAATTCTTTACATTTTTAGGTACTTTTATATATAAAAGCAATTATATTTATTATAATAATTTGATTTCTTAATTACTATTTCTTCAATTTTTTCATCGTAGTTAAACTTTTCATATTTATTGAATTACAATCTTTTTTTAGTCTCTATTTTATAATCAAATTATATTAGTAAATGCTTAAATCTATTGTTGTCTGTTAAAAGT
>CANCPC010000099.1 GCA_947379965.1 Flavobacteriaceae bacterium
TGTTGTATTTGATACACAATCCGTTTTTAATATCTGATGTTGATGCCATTTTATTGTTTGTTTGTTATTTTTTTTATTTGTTGATCCGATTAAAGAAATAACCGATTAAAATTTTAAAATTTAATAATTCCCCGAGTAACCTTTCATAATTCCTCTCGATGAATTTCTGATAAAATCCAATATCTCATCCCGTTCTGGAGTTGCCTCCATTTCGCCTTCAATTATTCCGATTGCTTGGGTTGTATTGTAATTTTTTTGATATAGTATTCTATAAATATCTTGAATTTCTCTTATTTTTTCAGGAGTAAATCCTCTTCGTCTTAACCCAACTGAATTTATACCTACATATGACAAAGGTTCTTTTGCCGCTTTAGTATAAGGTGGAACGTCTTTTCTAACTAATGATCCGCCTGAAACCATTGCATGATCTCCTACGTGTATAAATTGATGAATTGCTGCTAAGCCTCCAATAATTGCAAATTTACCAACAGTTACGTGACCCGCAAGTGCAACTCCATTTACAATAATGGCATTATCACCAATATGACAATCATGTGCAATATGTGCTGTTGCCATAACTAAGCAATTGTTTCCAAGTGTAGTTTGACCTGAAGCAATCGTTCCTCTATTAATAGTTACACATTCTCTTATGGTACAATTGTCACCAATAATTGCTAACGAATCTTCACCCCCAAATTTTAAATCTTGAGGAATTGCAGAAATTACAGCTCCTGGAAAAATATTACAATTTTTACCAATTCTTGCACCTTCCATTATAGTAACATTTGAACCTATCCAAGTTCCGTCACCAATAACAACGTTATTATGAATGGTTGTAAATGGTTCAATAACTACATTTTTTGCGATTTTTGCTCCTGGATGAACATAGGCTAATGGTTGATTCATATAGTTTTGTTTAATCGTTAAATCGTTGGATCGATTAATCGAATAAACGATTAATCAAATCAACAAAAAATTTTTACTTTTTAGCTATTTGTGCCATTAATTCAGCTTCGGCAACAAGTCTCCCGTTAGCATAAGCATTGGCTTGCATATGACAAATTCCTCTTCTTATTGGAGTAATTAAGTCACATTTAAAAGTCAATGTATCTCCTGGCAAAACTTTATATTTAAATTTAACATTATCAATTTTCATAAAATAAGTCAAATAATTTTCAGGATCTGGAACAGTACTTAATACTAAAATTCCTCCTGTTTGTGCCATGGCTTCGACTATAATTACACCGGGCATTACTGGAGCACCAGGAAAATGACCTACAAAGAAACTTTCGTTCATTGTAACATTTTTCATTCCTACGATATGACTATCCGACATTTCCAAAATTCTATCAATAAATAAAAACGGAGGTCTATGAGGAAGAACCGACATGATTTTATGAATATCCATCAAGGGCTCTAGATTTAAATCATATACTGGTATGTGATTTCTTTGTTCAATTTTAATGATTTTAGCTAATTTTTTTGCAAATTGTGTATTCACAAAATGTCCTGGTTTATTAGCTATTATCTTTCCTTGTATTCGTGTCCCTATTAATGATAAATCACCAATTACATCTAACAATTTATGTCTAGCGGCTTCATTTGGATAATGCAAGGTTAGATTGTCTAAAATTCCATTTGGCTTAACTGTAATTTCATCTTTTCCAAATGCAAGTTTTAGATTATTCATTGTTTTTTCGGAAATTTCCTTGTCTACATAAACTATAGCATTATTCAAATCACCACCTTTTATCAAACCATTTTCCAAAAGAGATTCTAGTTCATGTAAAAAACTAAAAGTTCTAGAATCAGCAATTTCCGATTTAAAATCGGAGATGTTTTTCATTGTAGCATTTTGTGTACCTAGAACTTTTGTACCAAAATCAACCATGGTAGTAACTTGATAATCTTCGCTAGGCATTACTAATATCTCGCTGCCTGTTTCCTCATCTGTAAAAGAAATTACTTCTTTTACCACATATATTTTTCTTTTTGCTTCTTGCTCTTCAATACCTGCTTTTTCGATAGCTTCAACAAAATATTTTGATGACCCATCCATAATAGGAAGTTCCGAAGCATTTAATTCGATTATAACATTATCTAAATCGCTACCAACCAAAGCTGCTAAGACGTGCTCTGGCGTTTGGATTTTAACACCCAATTTTTCTAAATTAGTCCCTCTTTGTGTATTTACAACATAATTTGCATCAGCTTCAATAACTGGGTTTCCTTCTAGATCTTTTCTAACAAAGGTAAATCCGTTATTTACTGGCGCAGGTTTAAAAGTTATTTCTACTTCTTTTCCTGTATGCAATCCAACTCCTGTAAGTGAAATTTCAGTTTTGATGGTCTTCTGTTTAACCATTTTTTCCATTTTTTTGGTTTAAAATTTGTCGTTTTAATTCTTCTATTTCTGTAACAATTTTTGGTAAATTCTTGAAGTGAACGTATGATTTACTAAAATCATTGTATCCAAATGTTGGACTTCCTTGCAAGACTTCATTATCTTTAATATTTCTTCCAACTCCTGATTGCGCTTGAATTCGTACATTATTTCCTAATGTTAAATGACCTGCGATTCCTACTTGACCCCCAATCATGCCGCTATTACCAATTTTTGTAGAACCAGCAATTCCTGTTTGAGCCGCAATTACGGTATTCTCGCCAATTTCAACATTGTGACCAATCTGAATTTGATTATCCAGCTTCACTCCTTTTCGAATGATAGTAGAACCCATTGTGGCTTTATCTATGGTAGTATTTGCCCCAATATCTACATTATCTTCAATGATGACATTACCAATTTGAGGTATTTTCGAAAAAGTTCCGTCAGGATTTGGTGCAAAACCAAAACCATCAGCTCCAATAACAGCTCCAGAATAAATAACACAATTGTTGCCTATTATGGTTTCCGAATGCACTTTGGCACCTGCAAAAATAGTAACATTATTGCCAAGTACAACATTTTCGCCAATGAAACAATTAGGATAAATTTTTACATTATCACCCAAAATTACATTATCCGAAATATAACTGAAGCTTCCTAAATATAAATTTTCTCCATATTTAGACTTTTCCGAAATAAAAGAGGGCTGTTCAATTCCCGTTTTATTTCCTCTTGCTTGATCGTAAAATTCCAATAATTTAGAAAAAGATAAATAAGCATCTTCTACTTTTATAAGTGTAGTAGTCAAATGGCCATCAGCAACAAAAGTATTGTTAACAATAGTTATCGTTGCTTGTGTTGTATAAATATAATTGAGGTATTTAGGATTTGCCAAAAAAGTTAGTGAACCTTCGGAACCTTCTTCAATTTTAGACAATTTATAAACTTCGGCATTGGGATTCCCAACGACTTCACCTTCTAAAATTCCCGCTATTTGTTCTGCTGTAAATTTCATTCCCGCAAAAATATAAAAAATAGATTTTAAATATTCATTTTATGCTAGTTGTTTTGGGAAACATAGGTAATATTTGGTAACTAATTTTGATAATGACCTTAAATTCAATTGATCAGATGCTTCAATAACATCTTCAATTGTTCGGTCTTTTTTCAAAATCCGTATTGGTTCTGCTTCTTTACTGTAAGCTTGGTTTTTTATCTTGCCTTTAAAAATAAAATAATCGGTTTCAGCCAAAGAAATATTGTTTTCTAAAGCAAAGTATTCTTTTAAACGATGTAGTTCTTCCGTCGAAACTTTTTCACTACTTAATTTTATTTTCAATAAATCTCTGTTAATAATCATTTTGCTCAACGACGATAAAATAAAATCATCTTGTTTTTGCCAAGATTTCAAAGCGCTAATAATATCAAAATCATCTAATTGTGAGAACAAATCTAAAGTTTCACTGTCGAAAATATCGAGTGTAATTTTGTTTTGCATAAAGAACATCAACGGCTCGCTACAAGGCAAAATAGTTCCTTTTAGCGTCAATTCTTTGGCACGTTTTAAGACTTTCGTCAAAATTAACTCTGCGACTAAACTTGTTTTGTGCAAATACACTTGCCAATACATTAATCGTCTCGACATCAAGAATTTCTCGACCGAATAAATTCCTTTTTCTTCGATGACCAAAACATCATCAACCACATTCATCATCTGAATTAATCGTTCTGAATTGACATTTCCTTCTGCTACACCGGAATAAAAACTATCGCGTTTCAAATAATCCATACGGTCCATATCAAGTTGACTTGAAATCAGTTGCAACATGAATTTTCGGTGGTAATCCCCTTCGAAAACCTGAATTGCCAAACTTAATAGTCCATCAAAATCAGCATTTAATTGATTCATAAACAACGACGAAATTGATTCGTGATGCACATCTTCTACAATACTCTTTTCCATTGCATGCGAAAAGGGTCCATGACCAATATCGTGTAATAATATGGCAATGTATAAGGCATTTTCTTCTTCTGACGAAATAACAACTCCTTTAAAACGAAGTGTTTCTACTGATTTTTGCATTAAATGCATGCAACCCAAAGCGTGATGAAAACGAGTATGATTGGCTCCGGGATAAACTAAATAGGATAATCCCATTTGAGAAATTCTGCGCAATCGTTGAAAATAAGGATGCTGAATTAAATCGTAAATTAAGGCATTAGGGATGGTAATAAACCCATAAATGGGGTCATTGAATATTTTTAGCTTATTGATTTGGCTCACTACGTAATTCTATTTTGGTAACAAATATAAGAAAAATAACTCATTGGGGATAATTAATAGAAATTTTGAAATATTCAAAAATTTATTTTTTTACCACGTAGAATCATAGAAAAAAGAATGAGATAGACTAAATGATTCGCCTGTTCACTATCGCTCGGGTCTTGGTTACACAGAGCTATGATTAACCTTAATTAAGTGAAACGTCTTGATTTTTTTGTTTTAAAAATATGTTTCTATGTGGTTAAAAGAAGCCTAACGAATAGCTATAAAAATCCATAAAAAAGGAGCGTTTTAGTGCTCCTTGTGTTTTATAATCTTCTTATCCAAATGTTTCGGAATTGAACTTTGCTGTCATGATCTTGCAACGAAATTACGTCTTCGCCGTGAGAAGAAGGATAATTATGTAACCCAATATAAAGCGTCAATCCGTTGATTGTTGCATTATTTTGAACCAAAACACCATTGTGAAGTACAGTAATTCTTGCTGGCTGATCTATTAATCCGTCTGCTTTAAAACGTGGAGCATTGTAGATTACATCATACGTATTCCATTCCAAAGGACTTTTCATAGCGTTTACTAATGGTGGATGATCTTTATAAATACTTCCTGCTTGACCATTGGCATACGTTCTGTTTTTATACGAATCTAAAACCTGAAGTTCGTAACGATTTTGAAAAAACACACCACTATTTCCTCTTGCTTGACCACCATCTAAAACTTCATCAGGTGCACTCCACTCAATATGTAACTGACAATCACCAAACTTCATTTTGGTTTGAATGCCTCCCGTTCCTTGAACAACTTCCATGTAATCTTTGTCGACAATTTTCCAAGGCGAAGGTTTAGAAGCGTCTTTTTGACTCACCCATTGATCCATATTTTTTCCGTCGAATAGAATAATGGCGTCTGATGGTGCTTCACCTAATTTTGCAGCTGGAGTAATTACTTTTACTTCTGGCTCCCAAATTTCAGTCATTTCCGGTTTCATTAGCATAGGATTTACTTCTGGTGGTGTATTTACAAAAGCGTGTTGTGCAAAAGAAATTGAAGCTGAACTAATGGTTAAAATTAAAAAACAACTTTTGATAATTCTTGATTTCATATTTATTAGTGGGTTTGGTTTGTTAAAGTATAAATATAGAATAAAATTGTTTCGATTGTAATTTTCGAGAAAATAAATTTGAAAATTTCGTTTTTGAAAAAACTACGCACAAAAATAGAGGATGTAAAATCCTCTTTAAATTCTTTACTAAAATTTTCTATTCAGTTAAGCTTAATTTTAAATGACCTCCTAATCCTTGTCTAATTATCCTCATTAATGTTGAAAGTCGAATATCACTTGCATTATTTTCAATTTTAGAAATGTAAGTTTTTGTTGTTCCACATTTTAATGCTAATTGTTCTTGAGTCAATCCACGTTCTTTTCTCATTTCTTGAATTAAAACACCAAGTTCAAAACTATCATATTCATCTTCATATTTTTGACGAGTTTCTGTTCCGCTTTTTCCGTGTTGTACATCTAAATGTTGTGCAAATGATGTTATTTTTTTATTTTCTGTTTTCATAATCTTTACTTTTTATATTTACTTTCTAAATATTCATTTTTCAATTTTTCAGCCATTTTAATTTCTGCTTTTGGAGTTTTTTGTGATTTTTTCTGAAAACCGTTCACTAAAACTACTAGATTTCCTTTATCAAAGAAACTAAAAACTCTAAAAATATCAGAACCAACTTCAACTCTTACTTCAAATATTCCTTCAGAACCAGTTATATGTTTGAAAAATTTTTCTGGGATTCTATCATGAGTAGAAATTAGCTGTAAAGTGTAATTAAATTTTCTCTTAACCTCTTCTTTTTGAGCATTAAAGAAATCCAGATAATAATCTTCATAATAAATAATGTCTCTAATAAATTTCTTATTCATTTATCAAAGTTATTCAATTAGATAACATTTTGCAATTTTTTTAATGGATTTATTTTTTTTACGTTTGTATTGATTTCTACCAAAGAAAAAAATCAAAGTAATTTTCTAGAAAAAAAAGGCAAAAATTTCGTTTTTGAAAAAACAACCGCATAAAAAAGAGGACGTAAAATCCTCTTAAAATTCTTTACTAAAATTTAATAAAACAGACAGTATCCTATTGATTTTAAAAGGTTTGAATTAATACATCAGTTGGAATATGTAGAACTTTGTGAAATTTTCTAATCATTTCAAGAGATAGCTTTCTTTTACGATTTAGAATTTCGCTTGCATGGCTTTTTAACCTACAATGTTTGCCAAATCATTTTGGTTATAGCCCAGCTGTTCCAATCTAAATTTAATCGCTTCTATTGGGTCTGGCAAACCAAGAGGAAAATCCTCATTTTCGCATTGGTCAATCAAAATTCCAAGTACTTCAAGTTCGTCTCCTTCCGATGTGCCATTTTTTGAATCAAAAATCATTTCAAGTCTTTCAAGTGCTTGATTATAATCTTTAACTGTTTTTATAGGTTTAATTTCCTTAATTATTAAATTTCGTTAGCGTTAATTTTGTCATACTCTAAATGTGTTCCAATAAAACGAATCCAAATCATTTGAAAATCATAATTTAATTTGACTATCAATCTATAATTGTTACCTTTTATGTTGAAAACAAATCGATTATCATTCAAAATACTTGCGCTTGGGTATTCTTACTTTATCTCATTTGGATTTTTCTATTCAGCTTTACTTGCCTCTTGAAACCAAGCCTTTAATTATTGTTCACAATCTGCATGAGATTCCCTAAAATCTCTCAATATTTTTTTCGCAATTACTCTCAAACGTTTCTAATTTTTACAAAGACAATAAAAGTTCCCAAAACGGGAATTTATCTATTGTTTTTTTTTAACGGCTCATGACTGCTAACGTTTCGAGGCTTCAAGAAGTGGCGATGAACCAAGACTAATCCTTCACAAGTATAACTAAAAACTTTTAATTAAAGACCTTTCCAATTTCTGATAAATCACGACCTCGCCATTTCTTGAAACTGCTGTTAAGTGTAGTTTTATTTTTGAATTCTGTTTTTTAAATCCATTCTAGAGTGCAAAAATCTAGTAATCTCGATTTCGTTTTCGCTAAAAATTCTGAAGAAAATTATATGTTGACCAAATTTATATCCATAAATGTCGTTATTAATTTCTGTATAATTTTTTCCTAAATATTGATTTTCAGCTAATAGTTGACAATCTTCAAGAAGTTCAAAATAATATTTGTCAGCTTGATTTTCGGACCAAACTTCGTAGGTATTATCCCAAATCTTCGATAAATCTTCTACCGCTTTGTTTGTTAATTTATATTTCGCCATTTCTCTTTTTGGCTTTTAACGAATCAAGATGTTTTTTTGGATCAAAGTCTTTTGCTATTCCACTTTCAAGACCTTCACTGATAGCTTTTTTAAGAGCAATAATTTTGCTTTCTTCTTCTTCTAATAATCTTAATCCAGCTCGAATAACCTCACTCGCATTTTTAAATCTTCCTTCTGAAACTCTGCTGTCAACAAAGTTTTCAAAATAGTTTCCAAGAGAAACTGA
>CANCPC010000100.1 GCA_947379965.1 Flavobacteriaceae bacterium
AATAAAAAAATATTTTATAAACCCTACTTGTTTTATAGAATTAATTATATATTTGCACCAGAATTATTTATTTAATTATTGAAGTCAGCATTTGTGCTAAAATAATTTATCATTTAATTCTACTAATTACGTGTAATTACAATTATTAAATCAAAACAAAATGACCTTTAAAAATTTTATATTTATGTGTAACTATTGCTTTATGTGCCCGCGGGCATAGTAAAACATTATTGGGATTTTTGTTCAGCAAACAGAAACCCATCAGAATCAAAAATGAACGAACATATATTAAAATAAAATACAAAAAAATGAATACTAAAAAACTACTCTTAACACTTATCGCTATTTTGACTTATAGCATTTCGAACGCACAATCAGCAGATGATGTATTTAATTTACTAATTCAAAAAGGGCTTGTTAAACAAACCGAAGCCGATTCTATTAGAGCTGAATATGCTTTTAACCAACAAGCAATTAAAGAAAAACAAAAAACTTTTGGCGTACTTTCAAGCCGCAATCTTTCAATAGGCGGTTATACTCAATTAAGATTTCAATCTTTACAAGAGCCTAAAAAAATTGATGGTTTTGATATTAGAAGAGCACGATTAGATATAAAAGGAAACTTTTCTCCTGAATGGGAATACAGATTACAAACTGATTTTGCGGTTTCACCAAAAATCATTGACGCTTACTTTGTTTACAAACCGTATGATGGTTTCAAAATAACGGGAGGTCAATTTATAATTCCTAATTCATTAGAAAGCACCACTTCTGATAATACGCTTGAAACTATTGATCGCGCTCAGGTTAGCGGATTAGTTGGAAGAAACAAAGATGCTATTGGCGATCAAAACGGACGCGATATAGGATTACAAGTTAGTGGAAGTTTGTTTCAAAATTCTTCAAACCGTTTCCTTTTAGATTATTATGTAAGCTACTTCAACGGACAAGGAATTAACAAAGGAGATCTAAACGAAGCAAAAGATATTGCAGCAAGATTAGTTGCGCACCCAACTGCTTTCTTAGATTTTGGTGCTTCGTATTCTAATGGTTATGACAACTGGGAAACAACAGCGGCAAAAGCTGCTACTTATAATCCTGCAATCGGTTCAGTTATTACAATCAAAACTCCAGCGACTAATGCTATCAACACAAACAACGTTCAAAACAGAATTGGAGCTGATGTTTCTTTGAATTATAATGACTTTAATTTAAGAGCTGAATATTTACAAGCGCAACAAGGTTATGGCTTGAAGAAAGACGGATGGTATGTTCAAGTTGGTTATTTTGCAATTCCAACAAAACTACAATTTGTTGCTAAGTATGACACCTTCAATAAAGACTTAAACGCATCAGTAAATAATAAAACTAATTTCCTTACTCTTGGCACAAATGTTTACTTAAATAGTTTTACCAAAATTCAATTGAACTATAAACATTATAGCGACAACTTTGCAATTGCAAGTGGAAACAAAGATGAAATCGTAGCACAATTGCAATTAAAATTCTAAATCCCCAGCCCAGCCATCCCCGAAGGGAGGGAGTTGAAACAAATAAAAACAATAAAAACAATAAAAATGAAAACATATAAATTATCATCAATAGTCGCGGCAGCTATTTTATTATTTGCCAATGCAAGCACGACAAAAGTAGCTGCACAAGAATTAAAGGGAAACATCAGTATTTCGGGAGCATTTGCTTTGTATCCAATCACAGTAAAATGGGCAGAGGAATTCAAAAAAATTCACCCAGGTGTAAAAATTGATATCCAAGCTGGTGGAGCAGGAAAAGGAATTACGGATGTATTATCTAAAGTAACTGACATTGGATTAGTATCCCGTGACTTAAATGCTGCTGAATACAAAAAAGGAGCTTTTGCAGTTGGTGTAACAAAAGATGCCGTTATTCCAACAATTAGTGCTGCGAGTCCATTTAGAAAAGTATTGTATGAAAAAGGAGTTCGAAAAGATGCCTTTAACAATATCTTCATAACAGGAAAATACAAAACTTGGAGTGCATTAGGTATAAAAAGTGAAGCTCCAATACACGTTTATACAAGATCTGATGCTTCTGGAGCTGCCGAAACTTGGGCTAAATATTTTGGTAAAAAACAAGAAGATTTACTAGGAGTGGCTGTTTTTGGTGATCCAGGATTAGCGCAAGCCGTAAAAAGAGATCCTTCAGGAATTGGATACAACAATATTGTTTACATCTATGACACCAAAACAAATAAAGCTACAAATGGAGTTGTTCCTGTGCCAATTGACTTAAACAACAATGGGAAATTAGATCCAGAGGAGAATTTTTATGGCGATGTTGACCAATTAATCGCAGCGATTGTTGCTGGAAAATATCCTTCGCCACCTGCAAGAGATTTGTATTATGTAACTGTTGGTAAACCAAAAAATCCAATCGTAAAAGAATTCATAAAATACATCTTGACAAACGGACAACAATTTGTTACTGAAGCTGGATACATCAAATTCTCAAAAGAGCATTTAAACAAAGAATTAGAGAAAGTGAAATAAGCAATTCTAATTAAAATATAAATCCCCATCTCGGTTTAACTTGAACAATCTTAAGATTGCGAATGGTTTTCCGAGATGGGGTTAACTACAAATAAATGAAAAACATACGATTACTAAAAGACAATTTATTCGGAAAAATTTTCTTTACCCTTACTCTCCTATCCATATCAACAGTTATATTGCTAGGATTTGGCTTGTATTACAAATCCATTCCGCTTTTGAACCATGGTTCTTTAGGAGAATTGTTGACATCATCTGATTGGAAACCTTTTAAGGAGTCCTTCGGATTTTATCCGTTTATAATGGGAACGCTTTGGGTAACGGCGATTTCAATTCTTATTGCACTACCATTATCATTGCTTACGGCCATTTACCTTTCGGAATATGCGCCAGCTCGCATTCGGAAATTAGTTTTGCCTTTGATTGAATTATTATCTGGGATTCCACCGGTACTTTTTGGAGTTTGGGGAATTTTAGTCATCATTCCGTTAATCCAAGATCATTTAGCGCCACATTTTGTAGAATTCACTACTGGATATTCGGTTTTGGCTGGAGGAATTGTTTTGGCAATTATGATTTTCCCTTTAATTATAAGTATTTTAATAGAAGTTTTCGATAATGTCCCACAAGAATTAAGAGACGCTTCGTTGTCTGTTGGAGCGACGCAATGGCAAACTGTCAAAAAAGTATTGCTTCGAAAATCAGTTGACGGAATTATTGCCGCCACGGTTCTTGCTATTTCGAGAGCCTTTGGAGAAACCATCGCTGTTTTGATGGTTTGCGGAAATTTGGCACAAGTTCCTACTAGCGTTTTCGATTCGGGTTATCCTTTACCGGCATTGATTGCTAATAATTACGGCGAAATGATGTCAATTCCCATGTATGATTCGGCATTAATGTTTGCCGCTTTGCTCCTATTTGTCATCATCTTTTTGTTTAATGCTATTTCGAGAATTATATTATTCCGAATCGAAAAAAGAACCAACTAAAAATTAATTATGAATTATAAATTATGAATTATGACCCGAGCCTGAAAGAGCAAATAGGCGAAGCATTTAAGTTTAAGTGTTTATAGTTTAAAACATTAAATAATTCTTAATTACAAAAATATCAAAAATGAGAAAAATAGAAGAAAATATATTTAAAGTCTTGATGATTGCATCGACAATCATAATAAGTAGCACCTTATTTATGATTATCTACACGATATTTTCGAAAGGCTTGGGTTCCTTAAATTGGGATATGGTTTCGAAAATTCCCGAAGGCGGATTTTACATTGGTAAAGGTGGCGGTATTCTTAATGCGATTATTGGTTCGCTTTATATCACAATAGGATCAACATTATTAGGGCTTTTGATAAGTATTCCAATTGTGATTTACATCAATATTTATGCAAAGAAAAATTCGATGTTGGCTACCATTACACGATTGAGTTATGACATATTATTTGGAATTCCATCCATTGTTTACGGCGCTTTCGGATTTGCCATTATGGTTTATATGGGATTAAAAACTTCCTTATTAGCGGGAATAATAACCGTGACTTTACTGATAATTCCCATTTTGGTAAGAGCCATGGACGAAGCCGTGAGAGTAGTTCCAGAAGACATGAAAAACTCGGTTTATTCTCTTGGAGGAACGCGTTACGAAACTGCAAAAATAGTTTTGCGCCAATCGGTTCCCGGAATTATAACCGCCATATTATTATCTTTTGGTAGAGCAATTGGCGATGCGGCTTGTGTATTATTCACAGCAGGTTTCACAGATAGTATTCCAACCTCTTTAGACCAACCCGCAGCAACATTACCATTGTCCATCTTTTTTCAATTAAGCAGCCCAATTCAAGAAGTACAAAACCGAGCTTATGCAGCGGCAGTAGTACTTACAATAATAGTTTTAGTCATTAGCATAACAGCAAAAATAGCAAGTAAAAACCTTTCAAAAAATAAAATATGATCCTTCAACCTCATATCAGCATTCAAGATTTAAACGTTCACATTGGTGAAAACCACATTCTTAAAAACATCAATATTGATTTTCCAGACAAAAAAGTAACTTCCTTAATTGGTCCTTCTGGCTGTGGAAAAACAACATTATTAAAAACCATGAACCGCCTACTCGATCATCAAACCGATGTGCGTGTAGAAGGAGAAGTATTGGTTGATGGTGAAAATATTTACGATCCAAAAGTAGAAGTTACTCACATCCGAAAAAAGATGGGATTGCTTTCGCAAAGACCTTTTCCGTTGCCAATGAATATTTATGATAATGTGGCTTATGGCCAAAGAATTCATGGAAACAACAATAAAAAAGAATTAGATGCTATTGTAGAAAAATACCTTCGCAGCGTTAATCTTTGGGACGAAGTGAAAGACCGATTAAAATCGCCAGCGACTCGCCTTTCTATCGGACAACAACAACGATTATGTTTGGCTAGAGGACTTGCTATTGAACCTGAAATTATCTTGGGCGATGAACCAACATCGGCTTTAGATCCAATTTCTACGCAAGCAATTGAGGAATTGTTTTTGCAACTAAAAGACAAATACACCATTGTATTGGTAACTCACATTTTGCGTCAAGCAAGAAGGGTTTCAGATTATGTAGGATTCGTCTATATGGGTGAAATCATCGAATTTGGTCCAACCGAAGAAGTATTACTAAATCCTAAAGAAAAACTAACAAAAGATTACGTAAAAGGTTTCTTGAGTTAAATTTCGAACACAAAACTACTAAAAAGTCGCAATTGAGAAATATTTCTTGATTGCGGCTTTTTATTTTAAAATATTACCGCACTTTGCTTCTTAAAACAAAATAATGCAAGAACTTTGGAAAGAATCTTTTCAGATAAACTCCCAAAACTTCTTTATCACCAATATAAACTTCGAATTTATTCGACTCAACAGCTTTTACAAATTTCTTAGCAAAAACAGTTACTGGCATTCCGTTTGTTGTTGCTTCATCATCTTGGTTTTGGTTTGAGCCATTCCCAATTAATGCATTTTTAGCCACGTTGGTTTTAATAAATCCAGGACAAATAAGTGTTACATCTAGAAAATCCTTGTGATGTTCCATTCTTAATACATCGAAAAAACCGTGCAGGGCATGTTTTGCTCCACAATAACCGGAACGATAAGGCGAACCAAATTTCCCCATCAAACTTGTAATGGTCACAAAGTGTCCGCTTTTATTTTTAATGAAATGTGGAAGCAATGCTTTGGTCAAAGCTACCGTTCCAAGATAATCGACTTCAATGAGTTTTTTATCCACTTCAAAATCAGTTTGAGCGATAAGTGAACGCTGACTTACTCCACCATTATTGACGAGAATATCGATTTTTCCAAAAGCAGAAACTGCTTTTTCAGCATTATTTTTCGCATTGTCAAAATCAGACAAGTCAAAAGGCAAAACTACAACTTCGGCATTTACACATTTAGATTTAACTAATTCTAGAGCTTCGATATTTCGTGCCGAAAGAATCAATTTACAGTTTTTTCGAGACAATTCATAAGCCAATGCCTCGCCTATTCCGCTTGAAGCGCCTGTAATCCATACTATTTTACCATTTATTGATTTCATTTTTTTATAAAAATAAAAAAAGTTTATTTAGCTTTTGCAAACTCAATAAACTTTCTGTTATAATCAAGAAAGAAAAAATTATTTCTCTCTGATATAAATGTCTATAGGAACACCAGAGAAGTCCCAATTCTCCCGAATTTTATTCTCTAGGTAACGTTTGTAAGGTTCTTTAACATACTGTGGCATATTGGCAAAAAACACAAACTGTGGTGTTGGCGTTGGTAACTGCATGCAATATTTAATTTTTACATATTTTCCTTTTGTTGCTGGTGGCGGATACGATTCGATCACTTTCAACATAAATTCGTTGAATTTTGAAGTCGCAATATGCTGTTTTCTATTTTCGAAAACCTGAACAGTAGCTTCTAATGCTTTCAACAAACGTTGTTTTGTCAATGCCGAAACAAAAAGAATAGGCACATCCGTAAATGGCATTAATTCTTCTCTAATTTTAGCTTCGTAATCTCTGGTAGACATCGTGTCTTTTTCGACCAAATCCCATTTGTTTACCAAAATCACAACTCCTTTTCGGTTTTTTTCGGCCAACCAAAAAATACTTTGATCTTGACCTTCAAAACCACGAGTAGCATCAATAATCAAGATGCAAATATCAGCGTGCTCAATGGCACGAACCGAACGCATCACCGAGTAAAACTCTAAATCTTCCTTCACTTTCGCTTTGCGACGAATTCCGGCAGTATCTACCAAGTTGAATTCGAAACCAAAACGGTCAAATTTAGTATCAATAGCATCCCGAGTAGTGCCCGCTATGTCAGTAACCATAAAACGATCTTTACCAATTAAGGCATTTATAAAACTTGATTTTCCAGCATTCGGGCGACCTACAACTGCAAAACGAGGCAGGACAACTTCTTCTTGAACCGGTTCTGGTTTTATTGGAAAAGCATCAATTACGGCATCTAATAAATCGCCTGTTCCACTTCCTGATATACTAGCAAAAGTATAAAAATCTCCTAGTCCAAGGTTATAAAATTCTAGAGCTTCTTTTTCACGCATGGCATTATCCACCTTATTTACGGCGAGTAAAACCGGTTTTTTTACTTTACGCAAAAGCCTTGCAACAATATCGTCCATAGGGGTGATCCCTTCTTCAACGTCAACTACAAATACAATTACGTCGGCTTCATCAATCGCAAGTTCTACTTGTTTACGAATTTCTCCTTCAAAAACATCATCCGATCCACGAACGTAGCCACCCGTGTCAATTACAGAAAATTCTTTTCCGTTCCATTCGCTTTTGCCATAATTTCTATCACGAGTTACTCCCGAAACCGAATCGACAATCGCTTCTCTTCGCTTTATTAATCGATTAAAAAGCGTAGATTTCCCTACATTTGGTCTTCCTACAATGGCTACAATGTTATTCATAATCTATTTTCTAATATTTTGCAAAGGTAGTGTTAAATACTATACTATCCATTTTTTTACTATTTTGCATCTAATATATTCTTTGTCAAAATTTTGAACTTTGACAAAAATGAGCAAAAAAGTAAACTGATAACAAACAACTACAATCCAATCAATAAAAAAACCAAATTCTATGTTTAGTATTTACAATTTTGGTTTAGAATTGATTTTGCTATATTTGATAGCGCTATAAAATAATGAATAAATTAAATGCTAAGTTCTTGGTGATTTTAGAATCGTAGTTTTTTCTTAAAGTAAATCCCGAATTTATAGTGCCAAAAGAAATAAAAGATTTCAATCTAATTTTGTTATTTCGAACTAGATATACGTAAAGAATTGATCGTAAATGCTAAAAAAATCAAATTAGTTGCTCTTTTTTTTCTTGTTATCTGATTTCAGCTTTGTCGAAATAAAAAAAATAATACTATTTTATTTGAAATTAATTATTATACCCAAATCGTTTCAACATATTCGCGTTGCTTCGCCAATTTTTATTGACTTTCACATACAATTCGATATGGATTTGTTTTCCAAAAAATTGCTCTAAATCGGTACGAGATTCCATTCCTACTTTTTTCAAAGCAGCACCTTTGTGACCAATAATGATTCCTTTTTGAGTATCG
>CANCPC010000101.1 GCA_947379965.1 Flavobacteriaceae bacterium
AAGAAAAGGTAGAAACAAGGATTGGTTTCGCGATTTTTTTTTAATTATTTGTATAAAATTTTAAATTAATTTCAATATTTTTCCTAATTGACATTAGTACTTTAGTATTCTTAGAGGCTTTTTCATATTCAATTTTACCCTTAGAAGTCAATTGATAATTTTTATTTTGTTTCAGAATAAGTCCTTGCTTAATAAGCCAAGTAATAGAATTTTGCAATTCTTTTTGAGTTGGAATTGCATGATTAATTCCATCAGCAACCGAAGAAATTCCATCGATGTTTGTAGGTCTTGTATTTGTTGCCAATGCAGCTGCTAAAAATATCCAAGATATAGTCTGAAAATTGTCCATTTAATTGCTTTTAATCGTATTCACATAAAAATCCCTATCGACTTCCACTTTCAAATCTTTAGCAATTTGTGGCAAATTTGTCCATTCTGCTTTTGGTTTCAACCATTGTTCTTTTCCGTTTAAAGTTACTTTTACAGGAATTGCAAAATCGGAAATACAATTCGTCCAGTGATACGAAAGTGAATTGTTCTTGAATTTATATTCGAAAGTTGGAATTCTAATCTCTCGTAAATATTGGTCAAAAAATGGTTTTAAATCTAGTCCAATGGCTTGACTTAAAAAATCTTCAATTTGTTTTGTGGTAACAGTTTGGTGATAAAAAGTAATATTCAAACCTCTTAAAATCGTTCTCCATTTTTCGTCGTTATTCACAATTTGGCGCAACGTATGCAACATATTAGCCCCTTTGTAATACATATCGCTAGAACCTTCATTATTGACATTATAAACACCAATAATTGTTTTTTTATTTCGAATTTTATTTCTCAATCCTCTTACATACTCCGCTCCTGCTTGCTTTCCGTAATAATATTCCAAAAATAAGCTTTCCGAATAATCCGTAAAACTCTCGTGAATCCACATATCGGCAATGTCTTTATACGTGATATTATTGGCAAACCATTCGTGTCCCGATTCATGAATAATGATATAATCAAATTTCAATCCCCAGCCTGTTCCGCTCAAATCAGTTCCTCGATAACCGTTCTTGAAACCGTTTCCATACGTCACGCTACTTTGGTGTTCCATTCCTAAATATGGGGCTTCAACGAGTTTGTAGCTATCTTCATAAAACGGATAAGGACCAAACCAATGTTCGAAAGCTTTTAACATTCTTGGTGCATCCTTAAACTGAACTTTAGCCTTTTCCAAATTATCTTTTAATACATAATAATTGCAATCTAAATTACCTTTCTCCCCTTTGAAAATCTCTGAAAACGAAACATAATCCCCAATATTTATGTTAACTCCGTAATTATTTATCGGATTAGAAACGTACCAAGAAAAAGTCCGAGTTCCATTTTTCAAATCGACTACAGTTTGCAAACGACCATTGGAAACATCCGTCAAATTCTTGGGAACATTCACGCTAATTAGCATGTCGTCAACCTCGTCGTACATATGATCTTTGTTGGGCCACCAAACGCTCGCGCCCAATCCTTGACAAGTCGAAGCAATAAACGGTTTGCCATTTTTATCCTTACTCCAAGTAATTCCTCCATCCCAAGGCGGGTTCACGGCCACTTTTGGTTTTCCACCATAAAAAACGGTGAGTTCTTTAATATCATGCTGTTTTTGAGGAGCTACTAGATCAATGAAAAAAGCGTTTCCGTCTCTTTGAAATTTTAATTCCTTACCCTCTTGAATAATTTTGTAAATTTCCATTGGTTTTTGCAAGTCAATTTGCATCTTATTGTATTCTTCCAAAACTTGATAACGAATCGTATTGGATCCCGAAATTGTACTATCGGCAGGATTTACCTTGATGTCAAGATGATAATATTTCACATCCCACCAAGCTCTTTCTTTGGTGATACTGCCACGCAATGTATCTTGATGCGTAAATACGGGATTTGATTTAGCAAGAAGTCCTTGAGCATTTGCAAGGTTACAAAAGAGAAACGAGAAGCAAATAAAACTTAAATATTTTTTCATATCTATATTGGTTTGATTATTCAATAATTAGCAAATTTACTTCAAAGTTAAATTTGAAATCAAAATACTTTTTTGAGCCTTTGTGTTAAAAAATTTACTCTCGATAAATTTAGTTAATTAACGAACATTATAAAAAAGGATTACTTTTCTTTTTAATATTTATAAATACAAAAAGCATTTCAATTATATAATTCATAGAATTATTTTAAATATTGAGTAAATATAATAGTAAGCTGTTGGATATAAAAGTAAAAAGAAAAACCCAATAGTAAATGAATTACTATTGGGTTTTGACTATCAAATTTCGTTAAAATAAAATCTTATTTCTGACGACTTTTTAAAACTTGAACCACATCATTTAATTGAAATCCTTTGGCTTGTAAAAGAATTAAATAATGAAAAAGCAAATCGGCACTTTCACTCAAGAACAAATCATCATTATCATCCTTGGCTTCAATAACAACTTCTACCGCTTCTTCGCCTACTTTTTGAGCAATTTTATTGATTCCTTTTTCGAATAATGAAGCTACGTAACTTTTCTCTGAATCCGCATTTTCTCTTCGAGTTTTGATGGTGTTTTCTAAAGTAGAAATAAAACCAAAACTTTGATTGTTAGCTTCTTGCCAGCATGTATCTGAACCGGTATGACAAGTAGGTCCTTGGGGTTTTACTTGTATCAAAAGCGTATCATTATCACAATCATTTTTGATGTCAATCAAATTTAAAAAGTTACCGCTTTCTTCTCCTTTTGTCCAAAGTCTTTGTTTTGAACGGCTATAAAAAGTTACCTTTTTAGTATCCAATGTTTTTTGGTAGGATTCCGCATTCATATAACCCAACATCAAAACAGCTTTGGTTTCGCTATCTTGGATAATCGCCGGAATTAATCCGTGTGCACTTTTTGAAAAATCTATGTTCATTTTTTTTTATTTAAAGATGGAATGATTTAAAGATTAAAAAATCGAAGTTTATAAAATACAACTTCTTTGCTCTTTAATCTTTTCTCTATATTCTATATTCTATATTCTATATTCTATATTCTAACTTCTATATTATTACTTTTAAGCTCTTTTTTCAATGTTTTAATTTCAATTTCCTTGAAATGAAACACGCTTGCCGCCAAAGCTGCATCGGCTTTTCCTTCGACAAAGGTATCTACAAAATGTTGCATATTTCCTGCGCCACCCGAAGCAATTATTGGAATATTCACCAATTGGGATAATTTAGCCAAAGCTTCATTTGCAAATCCGTTTTTGGTTCCGTCGTGATTCATCGATGTGAAAAGGATTTCTCCTGCGCCACGATCTGCAACCTCTTTTGCCCAATCAAATAAATTCAATTCCGTTGGTACTTTACCGCCCACTAAATGTACGATCCATTGTCCTTCAATCTGCTTAGCATCAATCGCCACAACAACGCATTGGCTCCCGAATTTCTGTGCTAAATCATTAATTAGCTGCGGATTTTTCACCGCCGAAGAATTAATCGAAACCTTATCGGCTCCGTTTTGCAATAAGGCTTCAACATCCGAAACCGATGAAATTCCGCCGCCAACAGTAAACGGAATATTGATCGTTGCCGCCACTTTTCGAACCAAATCAATCAAAGTGCTTCTTCGCTCTTCCGTTGCCGAAATATCCAAAAAAACCAATTCATCCGCTCCTTCATCCGAATATATTTTGGCCAGTTCCACAGGATCGCCAGCATCTCGCAAATCTACAAAATTGATTCCTTTTACGGTTCTTCCGTTTTTAATATCCAAACAAGGAATAATTCTTTTTGTTAACATTTTTATTGTTTTTATGTTGTAGAGACGCACTGCTGTGCGTCTCCACTGTGCGTCTCTACGATGCATTAATTTTACAAATATTATATTTTAAATTCTCCAAAATGCCACAGTATGCCTGACGGATCATGGACGAAACATTCTTTTCCCCATTCTAATTCTCGAATTGGCACCAATTTTACATTTGGGTATTTCGATGTAAGTCCTAAATCTAATAATTCATTCCAAAAGCGATTTACATTTTCCACTTCCATGAAAACCATTGTGTTTTCGATCCAATCTTTAACAAATGCATTCTGTAAATAAAAACCAAAACCATCGGATTCAAAATAACTCATATCCGTTGAAATTCTATTTTCTATGAATCCAAGATCACGATAAAAACTTCGTGATAATTCAAAATCTTTGGCACCAATAAAAGGACGAATTGATTTTGCGTGATGTTTCATTTTTAATTGTTTTTATCCAATAATATATTGTTCCAATTGTTTCAACGAAATTCTGCCTTCATAAATCGCTTTACCAATTATCGTTCCTTCGCAACCTAATTCGGCTAATTTTGGCAATTCTTCAAAAGTAGAAATCCCTCCTGAAGCTATCAATTTTATTCCTTTGGCTTCAGCCAACTTCTCGACTGCGCTCGAAGTGACATTGCATTGGTCGATGATTTTTTTATACAAATCAAAACTTGGACCTTCAAGCATTCCGTCTTTGGCAATATCGGTACAAATTACATACTGAATTCCTTTGTTTTGATAATCCTGAATAAAGGGTACTAAATCTTCATCGGAATCTTCCAACCAACCTGAAACAGCCACTTTTTCGTTATTGGCATCAGCTCCAAGAATGATTTTATCCGATCCATATTCGGCAATCCATTTTTCGAAAATCGCTCTGTTTTTCACAGCAATACTTCCACCGGTAATTTGGTTGGCACCAGATTCGAAAGCAATTTTCAAATCAGCATCCGACTTCAATCCGCCACCAAAATCAATTTTCAGTTTCGTTTGAGAAGCAATTTGTTCTACTATTTTATAATTAACAATTTTACTCGATTTTGCTCCGTCTAAATCTACTAAATGCAAATATTCGATTCCGTGTGCTTCGAATGATTTCGCTACTTCAAGCGGATTTTCATTGTATATGATTTTGGTATTGTAATCGCCTTTAGATAAGCGAACACATTTTCCGTCGATGATATCTATTGCAGGTATTATTCTCATTGAGATTTTAGATTTTTGATTATTGATTTTTGATTTCAGATTTGTCATTACGATGAATGAAACAATCTCATTTATAATTTTAGAAAATTCTCAAGAATTTTCTCTCCATTATCACCACTTTTTTCAGGGTGAAATTGAGTTCCAAAGAAATTATCATTTTCTAAAGCCGAGGAATATTCCAGTTCATAATTGGTTGTGGCAATCGTTTCGGCACAAAGTGGCGCATAAAAACTGTGTACCAAATACATGTATTCATTTTCGGCAATTCCTTTGAATAGATCCGATTTCAGATTATAAATTTGGTTCCACCCCATTTGTGGCACTTTCACTTTCGAAGAAAATTTTACCACATCCACATCAAAAATTCCTAATCCTTTTGTATTTCCTTCTTCGGATGAATGACACATCAATTGCATTCCCAAACAAATTCCTAAAACAGGCTGTTTCAAAGTCGGAATTAGTGCGTCTAAACCACTTTCTTCGAGCATTTTCATGGCAGAACTTGCTTCGCCAACACCTGGAAAAATAACTTTATCGGCAGCTTTTATTTCGTCAGGATTATTGCTCAAAACCGCTTTAAATCCCAATCTTTCGATGGCAAACATTATGCTTTGAATATTTCCTGCTCCGTAATTTATGATAACAATTTTCATTTTTTTTAAAACCATTAAGAAATTAAGATTTATTAAGATTGAAACACTTAATAATTCATAACTTATAATTCATAATTTTTTAAAGCATTCCTTTCGTGCTAGGCAAAATCATCTTTTCCGTATCGCGTTTCACGGCTACTTTTATCGCTTTGGCGAAAGCCTTGAAGATAGCTTCTATTTTGTGATGTTCGTTCGTTCCTTCAGCTTTGATATTAATGTTGGCTTTGGCACCATCCGAAAAGGATTTGAAGAAATGATAGAACATTTCTGTTGGCATTTTCCCCACCATTTCGCGTTTGAATTCGGTTTCCCAAACCAACCAATTTCGACCTCCAAAATCAATAGCTACTCGCGACAAACAATCGTCCATTGGCAAACAAAAACCGTATCTTTCAATTCCTAATTTATTTCCTAAAGCTTTCGCAAAAACTTCGCCCAAGGCAATTGCTGTATCTTCAATCGTGTGGTGTTCATCAACTTCCAAATCACCTTTTACGATAACTTCTATGTCCATTTGGCCGTGACGTGCAATTTGATCGAGCATGTGATCGAAAAAAGCAATACCGGTTTCAATTTTACTTTTTCCGGTTCCGTCTAAGTTTAAATGGATGTAAATATCAGTTTCATTTGTTTTTCTAGAAATAGTTGAAGAACGTTCTTCTAATTTCAAAAACTCATAAATCGTTTTCCATTCTGTAGTTTGCAAAGCAATAACAGCTTCCAATTCGTGTCTTTTAGACAAAATTTCATCACTTCCCAATTCTTCATCATTACTAATAAAAATCGCTTTTGAACCTAAGTTTTTAGCTAATTCCACATCAGTTATTCGGTCTCCAATTACGAAAGAGTTTTCTAAATCATATTCCGGATTGTTGATGTATTTCGTCAATAAACCCGTTGCAGGTTTACGAGTTGGTGCATTTTCGTGCGGGAAAGTTTTGTCAATTAAAACTTCACTAAAAACAACTCCTTCATTTTCAAAAGCTTTCATAACCAAATTATGCACGGGCCAAAAATTGGCTTCTGGATGTGAATCGGTTCCTAAACCATCTTGATTGGTCACCATAACCAATTCGAAATCTAATTCGGCGGCAATTTTTCCTAAATATTGAAAGGCTTTTGGATAGAATTCCAATTTTTCAAAACTGTCTAATTGATAGTCGTTTGGTTCTAAAACCATGGTTCCGTCACGGTCTATAAAAAGTATTTTTTTCATTTTTATTAGCTTTTAGCTATTGGCTTGTGGAAATTAGCTATAAGCTAAACGCCAATAGCCAAAAGCGTGTTCATTAATTTCATATTTTCCTCTTCCGTTCCAATAGTCAAACGCAGAGTGTTTTCGCATAGAGGTTGCGTTGTTCTATTACGAATTACGATTCCTTTTGCTATTAATTCATTATATCTTTTATTGGCGTCATCCACTTTTATCAAGATAAAATTGGCTTCTGTTGGATATGTTTTTTCAACAAATTTAACATCAAGTAATACTTTAAGTAATTGTTCTCTTTGCTCAATAATAGAAGCTATTTCCTGTTTTATTTTTGGTTCGTTTCCAAGTCTAAAAATAGCTCTTTGTTGTGTCAATTCATTGACGTTATAAGGTGGCTTTATTTTGTTTAAAACCGAAATTACCGCTGCCGAAGCATAACAAATTCCCAATCTGATTCCTGCTAAACCGTATGCTTTTGAAAGTGTTTGCGTAATGACTAAATTAGGATATTTATCTAATTGAGTCATCCAACTTTCTTTTTCCGAAAAGTCGATATAAGCTTCATCGATTACAATTAAACCTTTGAAATTTTCAAGTAATTGAATCACACTTTCGTCCGAAAACGAATTGGCAGTTGGATTATTTGGCGAACATAAAAAGATGATTTTCGTATTTTCATCAACGGCATTTAGAATCTTTTCGACTTGTGGCTGAAAATCATTTGATAATAAAATTTCTCTATTTTCAACAGCATTAATATTCGCCAAAACACCATACATTCCGTACGTTGGTGGCAAAGTAATTACATTGTCTACTTTTGGTTCGCAAAAAGCGCGGAACAATAAATCCAATACTTCGTCACTTCCGTTACCAAGTAAAATTTGATTTATTTCTACCTTTTTTTGCTGCGCCAAAACCAATTTTACATTAGTTTGTTGCGGATCTGGATAACGATTTACGCCATTTTCGAATGGATTTTCATTGGCATCCAAGAAAATCATATCGGCTGTGTCGAAATCCTCAAATTCGTCACGTGCCGAAGAATAAGGCTTCATCAGCTTTACGTTTTCTCGAACTAGATTATTTATATTAAAACTCATTTTCTTTTATTTATATTTTTAGAAAAAAGAAACAAGAAGAAAGACTTCATATTCAGCCCAAATTCTTTAATCTTTCTTCTTGTCTCTTTACTCTATTCTAAACTCTTCAATCGCAAAGTAACTGCA
>CANCPC010000102.1 GCA_947379965.1 Flavobacteriaceae bacterium
AAGCGATAAGTACTTACTTATAAACAACTTACTTTTTCCGTTACAATAGAATTTAATTGCTTTTCTAATTTTACTCATGTCTGTTATTTTGTTTGCCATAATCCGTTTTTTTTAACGAATTTATGGTTCTAACAACATGAAAAAAGTGAGTAGTTTTTTATTGCCAATTTACCCCCAAAATTAGGTGGTCAATTTAAACTGGAAAGTGGTGGTCAATTTGACCGGATTTTCCATTAACACTTGAATCTAAAAAAAACAAACTAAAATTAGAAGATTTTGTAAAATTTGGATCACGATTAGAATTAAATGAAAAGCAAATTAAAGGTGTTTTTAAAAGATTTTTAAAGAACAAACAGCTTGCAATCGATTGGATTGCCAAATCATTTTTGTCAGAAAAGATGAAAACAAATTATTTAGAATTGTTAGAAACTAGATTTAGTAAAATTTTGGAATAAGTTAACTCGATTTAATTGATTCAATTAGTAGTATCCCACAAAGTGTGTACTTAAAAAAAACAAATTAAAAAAACGAATGGTGTTATAAAAAAAAAGACAGTTTTACACTGTCTTTTTTAGTTAATTAAACAAAACTATTTAATATTTAATAAGATGTTTTATATTTCTATAAGAGTAGTTATAAAAATAAATCACTATTATTTATTTAACAGCAACGAAAGAAACCTCATCTACCCAAAAAGTTTTAGGATAAGGCCCTTCAGGAAGCTTTTTATTATTATTAGGACGAATTGAAACACGCATCAACTCTAATTCTTCTGGTAACCAGCCGCTTAAATCTACGTTAAACTTAAATTGCTTCCATTGTGTAGAAGTTGTAAAATTACCCGTAAATGGCTCAACTCCATTATTAGTTCCTGGTTGAGTCCCTTTCAGAATATCAATAGCAATTGGATATCCTTCTTTATCTGATTTTGTCCAAAAGCTGACTTCATAAATACCTGCAGAGACTCCTTTTATAGTTTGGAATAATCTAATATCATTTCGGTTTTTCTGGCGAACTACATCAATTTTTAGAGAACTATTACCCGATTTCTTTTCAACTGTAGTAAATTCGGATGTTCCTTCGCAACATCCATTTTCGCATCCTCCTAATGAAAATGAAATAAACCATTTTCCATTATTAGAAAATTTATTGGCTCCACTGTTATTGATAACATAATTTTTAGCAGGGGTTTCAAAACCTCCGTCTAGAAGTAAATTAGTTTGAGCAGAAATAGAAGTTACAGCCATAATAAAAGCTGCGATAATAATTTTTGTTTTCATAAAGTTAATTTTAGGTTGTTATTAATTCAATATTATTAGCAATACCAATATAATTTAAACTCTTTATACTATTTATTGAAATTCAATAAAAAATAACGAAGGAAAAATTTAATTGTATTACTACAATATTAGTTATAATTTAGAATTATTATAGATAAGCGATGTTGCAAAAATTTGTGGAGATGTTGAGAAATAACGATATTAATAAGATGAAGAGCAATTTAGAAAATTATACAATCTTAATATTAAATCGAATATTATAATGAGTTAATTAATTACTAATAACACATTACAATCAAAGATCCTTCGTCAAATTTATGAATTCAAAAGCGAATTCAAATAATCTGAAGGGGACTTTCCAAAATGCTTCTTAAAGGATTTAGTAAAAGAAGATGGGTTTTTAAATCCTACTTCGTAGGCAATTTCAGATATACTCATTTTTCTTTCCAACAAAAGCTCCATGGCATATCTCAATCGTATGTAATAAATAAACTCAATAGGTGTTTGACCAGTAATAGCCTTAAGTTTCCTAAAAAGATTACTTCTACTCATTGCTACTATGCTTCCAAGTTCTTCCACACTAAATTCCTCGTTGCTCATATTAGCCTTTATACTTTCAATCACTTTATTTAAAAATTTCTCATTTAAAGGATTTTGGGTAATATTTTTAGGAATCAATACGGCACCATCTGCATAAAACTTTTCTACAATACGCTTTTGTGCCTTGATAAGATTTTCGACTTTTGCCTTTAAGACATTAGGATGAAATGGCTTAGGTATATAATCGTCTGCTCCTATTTGCAACCCAACTATTCGGTCTTCAATTGCAGATTTAGCCGAAAGTAATATAAATGGAATATGGCATGTGTTTATATCTGTCTTAACTGCTTTACATAATTCAACACCATCCATTTCAGGCATCATTACGTCACTTATAATTAAGTCAGGTAAATTATCTTTAATATATATGAGGGCTTCCATTCCATTTTCAGCTTTAACCACTTCATAACCATCTGAAAATATCATTTCTAAATAATCAAGTATTTCAGGATTATCATCAACAACCATAATACTAAATTGATCTTTATCTGATTCGTCTTTATCAAAAACATTCGTGTTAGGCTTATCCGCCATTATACTAACATCGAATTCTGCAACATATTTATAATTTTCAAAGTTTTGATCAACAAGGGATTGTATCGGAAGATATACCTTAAATACAGTTTTTATATCTGGATTACTTTCAGCTGTAATACTACCCTTGTGAAGTTCTACTAGATTTTTTGTTAAAGAAAGTCCTACACCACTTGCTCCTTTTACGGTACTTTCTGAAAAAAAGCGTTGGAAAAGGTTTTTAAACTCCTCTGCCGAAAGACCTTTTCCATTATCTTCTATAGCGATACAGATCCAATTTGGAATAGTACTATCTAACTTATCAGGAAAATCTTGTAATTTGAGTTGAGTTATTCTAATATTAATTAATCCTCCCGTCTTTTTTAAAAATTTAAAGGCATTAAATAATAAATTATTCATGACCATTTCCATTTTTTGAGGATCAAAATCGGTATATAAAAATTGTATATCGGTTACTAAATTAAACTCCACTCCATTTTTATCTGCTAAGGTTTTAAAGTTTTCGTAGATATCTTTTATAAATACTATTATATCTCCATTAACACTATTAAGTTTTAACATTCCTTGTTCCATTTTTTGAAAGGTCATCAACTCGTCAAGCAAGTACAATAATTTTGTGCAATTACGGTAAATAAGTTTAACTTTATTCTTCACCGATTCGGTAGTTTCATCGGAATTCATAAGATCTTCCGTAGGACCAACAATGAGAGATAGTGGCGTACGAAACTCGTGAGATATGTCTGTAAAAAATCTAACCTTCATTTGGTTTAGATTTTTTAATTGTTCTTTTTCTTGTTGCTCAAAACGGATTTGGTTTCTTTGCTTTGATTGAATAAGTAAGTACTTCAAGAAAACATAAAACAACAAAGTAAAAATGATAAAATATAACATAAATGCCCACCAAGTTTTCCATAAAGGAGGCAAAATAGTTATTATTAATTTCTGAGATTTACCGTTCCACTTCCCTGAATAATTAGAAGATTTCACGATAAAAGTATAAGTCCCGGAGTCTAAATTAGTATAAGTTGCACTTCTGTTTTTAGCATTGGCATAAGTCCAATTATCAGTGAAACCATCCAGTTTATATTTATAAATGTTATTTTCTGGATTTGAAAAATGTAACCCTGTAAATTCTATCGTAAATTGGTTGTCATAATGAAGTGTTATCTCTTTTGTATAACAAATATCTTCATTTAGAATAACGTCACCGTTTATTTCCTCGCCTATATTAACTGATTTATTTGAAAGTTTTAAATCTGATATAACTACTTCTGGCGCCATAGAATCACTAGAGACAGTATAGGGATCAAATAAAACATACCCCTCATAGCTACCAAATAAAAAACAATGTTCATTGACCTTAAGACTACTATTCGAATTGAAGCTAATATTGTGTAAATAATATTGAAAACTTTCGGTTTTAATATTGAACTTAGCCAATCCCTTAATTGTACCTAACCACAAATTTCCATTACTATCTGGCAAAATACTTCGTACCGATTTATCTGGTAAACCACTTTCTTCCGTGAAGCTTTTAACGATGTATTTATTATTATCTGATGTTATTTTATTCAATCCAGACTCTGAGCCTACCCAAATTACATTTTTTGGTGATTCTGTAATACTAAAAATAATACTATTAAATAGACTAACTCCACTTTTTACACTAGATAAAGTTATGAACCTATCTCTTTTTGGATTATAATAGACCAAAGGACCATTTTCGGATCCTATCCATATATTTCCTTTGTTGTCTTCATACAAGGACCTTACAAAAGAAGGCATATTTGAATTAGATCTTGATTTATTTGATAAATAATTAATCCTACTTCCGTCTGGTTTAATTTTATATACTCCATTATTTGTACCTGCCCAAATATTACCCTTCGAATCTTTAATTAAAGTAAAAACAGCATGACCCTCAATAGGTTTTTTGTATTCGGTCAAAGATTGATTTAGCTTAATTACTCCTTCAAGAGTTCCATTCCAAATATCGTTTCCATCTATTAATAATGACCGGTTTGAATTAATAGATCTATTATTAAAATTAACACTCTTACCTTCTCCACTAATTATATTATGCTGTATTATACCCGATTTAGTTGTACCGAGCCAAACTGTTTTTCCATCTTTAGAATAAAGACTACGAACTTGATCTTTTTTACTTTTATCTGTAAAAGTATAATATTGAAAAGGCAACAAATAAAGATCTAATTTATTCAGTCCTTCATCTGTGCCACACCACAAAACATTCGATCTATCAATAAATAATTTATAAACCTGATTATTGCTTATACTTTGATTATTTAATGCGTTATTTTTATAAAAAGTGATTTTCTTATTAGGAGAGTTTATGTTTTCGATTTTTGCAAGTCCTAAACCTGTGGTACCTATCCAAAAATCCCCATTTAATGATTTGCAAATACTAAATACCTCAGTACTATTTATACTTCCTCCTTTAAAATCATTGACGAATTGGAAGGAATTATATGAATTTGTTTTTGAATTATAAGGAAGTTTTACTAATCCATCTCCTCCTGTTGTAAGATATAAATCATTATGATCCTCTAACATAGACCAAAATTTATCTCCATAGGGATTCGACTTTACTAAAATCTTAAAAAATCTGTATTTATTGGTTTTAGTATTGTAGTGAACAACACCATCTCTAGTGGCAATCCAAATAAAATCTCCATTAGAGGGAATAATACTATATACATTTGTATTAAAGGGATATGTATTAAATCTTTTAAAAGTATTGTTTGTAGGATTAAAACGATTTAGGCCTTGAGGTGTACCTATCCATAAAAGTCCTTTTTTATCAAATTGCAGTCCGTTAATAACATTACTACTAATTGAATTTATATTGTTTTTGTCATTTACAAAGCTTTTAAAAGACGATTTTTCTTTATCAAACTTATTAAGTCCCTCTCTTGTACCTATCCAAATATTGTTTTCACTATCCTCACAAATCGCATAAGCCCAGTTACCAGAAATACTATTAGGCAATCTTGTTTTATAATAGTTTTTAAAAGTATAGCCATCATAACGGGACACACCATTCATAGTTCCTATCCACAAAAACCCTTTATGATCCTGAAATATAGTACGAATACGGTCATCTGGCAATCCATTTTTACTATAAAAACGCTCAAAAAACAAGTCCGTTTCTAATAATTTACCTGTTGAAACAGCCATAACTTGACCAACAACATACAAATTTTTTAAAGTAAAAATTAGTATTATAAAAAATTTCCAAATACCTCTTATTGACCTATAATTAAAAATATTATCCATAAAAAAACAATAAATTAGTCGTAAAACTATACATCTAGAATTTGTTATTACAAAAATAACATAAAATATATACTAACATAAAATTGTTAATACATATTATTTCAAACCAATTTTATCTTTACTGTTTTCGACGGAATTATTTTTATTTTTTACTATTTCTCTATAGACATTAATCGATTCATCCATTCCCTTTTTTTGATGGTAATTTGGACCAATATATACAAATGCAAAAGGTTTATATAATGATGCACAATCGGCATAAGTTTGTTTTAAATTTTCATATGTTCTCCAATAATAATCATATTTAGATAAAGAAGATGCTAATGAAACTGCATCATACACACCTGTTTGATCCCCTATGTATCCCAAACCCATGATATTCCATCCCTCAGCAATTATTTGATGAAGCAATAATCCATATTTCGACGAAGTTTGAATATAATGTTCATCTTCCTTATTTTTCAATATTATAGATTCGCTCAATTCGGTAATTTTTTTCCAAATTTCGACAGCATCATATTTTTCAGCTATAGCCTTTTTTAACAATCCTTTACTGTACCAGTAAGAAAATGCTTGGTGCAATTGTCCTTCTGATGTAATGACTTTAACCGAATTATCAGTAGGACTTATCCCTGCTAAAAACTCATCCCGCATCCACCAAACCCATTCGTCATCAAAAGGTAGATCCGCACTGTCATGTCCTCTTAAAACAGCTTTTGCAGAAAGTAAACATAATTCTCTAAATCTATTTCGCGATACTCCTTCTATTCCATTTTCATCCATAAAATGATTAAAAACTTCTTTTTCAGTCTGTTTTGTATTAACCCCCCAATGTCCTATAACATAAGAATTCAACTTACACCAAAATTCATTTGAAATATAAGGCCCCACCCAGCCTCCGCCCCTTGACCAAGACCACACTCCTTTGAAATTTGGATTGTTCTTTATATCGTTTAGACTTTTATTTCCAGTCTGTGGAGTGTTTTTTGAAAACTCTTCAAAACCATTAATTACTCCATCCATTACATAATTAGGATAGGCTCCTTTACCTTCATATTCACGTTGACATTGAACTTCAACAATTTGTCCATGCTTTCCTATTCCCAAAGTTGGATTAAAATCAAAAGTGCGTTGATAATCACCTTTGCTATGCTTTATGGAAAATACTAAATTTTCATGCGGCTCAATCCGATTTGTAACATTAAGATAATATTTTGGGTCTTCATGTATACCTCCTAATGACCAAGTCCGATAAAAAATCTTTTTATTACGTTTTACACAAACTTCTTCACGCAAAAGATTAATAAGTTTCACATGACTTTCTGCACCATTAGTTATTGGATTATTTCCAGTATGATAGGGAACATTGTTTAGGTAGGTTTCCCCTGTTCTTATCACTAATCCATCTAAATCCGGAAAAGTATCAAAGAGCTCATTTAGCATTATCCTGTGTATTTCAATTGTTTTGGGACGATCAAAAGATATCTTTCCATTTTCATCACATATTTCAGCTTTATAAAGTTCAACAAGTTTTTTAGGTAAAACAATAATATCTGTAAAGTAGTAGACTTTAATGCCTGCCTGGTGCGCTTTTGCAATATTCTCTCTAATTTTTTTTGCAGAATTCAATACCCATAACCTTTCTTTGCTTCCTTCAGGGAAAATTTCGGGATTAAGTTTATCAAAAGTAATTGCAGCATGTGCAAAAGAAAAATCATTTATTACTTGTGCTGTAAATTTGTTCTTGGCTAGATATTCAGGATCATTAAAAACAGTATTTGTCAAAGGTTCACCTGGATTATTATGAACCATATCTAAAACATAAGAAGAAATATTTTGAGCAAATCCTTGAGATAAACAAAAACAAGTAACAAGATATAAAGCAATTTTTTTTAACATAGCAATTCTATTATTTTAATCTATAATGGTTTAACACAATCAACTTATATTTTTTTAATAATTAAAAAAAAGGTTAAAATGTGCAACACAAATTTAAAAATAGTAGACATTAAAGAAGTTCAAAATGTTGCAGGTAACATTCGATATGTGTCTAAATAGCCTAAAAAGAAAATTTTTAATTATAAATAAGTTAAAAAATATAGTATTCACAGAATATCTTTATTACATAACCTATTATTTCGTTTTATTTAGAGTACAAACAACCTTAGTTTATATAAATTCATAAAAAGAGCCTAGCTAAATATTAGTAACTATT
>CANCPC010000103.1 GCA_947379965.1 Flavobacteriaceae bacterium
TACTTTTTGTATTTTTCCTGATACTGATATTTTTACTTTTATAGGATTATTAGATAACAATCCTTTTAAACTTTTAATTCTAATTTCTTCATTTTTGTTATCAACACTTGATGCTTTATGAAATCTAAAAGAATAATCAGTAGATGATAATTTCTGAACTCTAAATAAATTTTCATTCAAAACATCATAATCTGGATTATCCCAATTGATCTCCTCTACTTTTAAACCTAATAAAAACATATCATTAATATGTAACGTCGTTACAATTTCTTTCCCATCAAAAGGCAAATTATATACTGAATCTCCAGTTCTTTTACGTTCAACAACAGTCCAAAATGTAACTACTTCTTCTTTCAAATTTCCTTTATCATCTTTATAAATCAATACATGATGATTATTTCTTGGGTTCACCCATTGGTTTATATTATCTTTTAATTGTTCTGCTCCACCAATATTTTCTTTCATTCTTACTTTTAAAATAGGTACAGGAGAACCATTTTTATTAGGTAAGAATATCTGTGGTTGTTTTATTCCGTTTTCATCAACAATAAAAAAAGTATTAGCAGGAATAGCTCCTTTTACAAATCCTCCTAATTCTTGTATTCTTTTAAGAATAATCATTCTGATAGTTTCATCCACAACTTTGTCCAATTGCTTTTCGGTAGTCAAACTATCAATTGCTTTTCTTACATGGTATGCTTCTTCTCCATTAAAATCTCTTTTTCCAAAAACAGTTTCTTTATGTAATTGTCCTCTGGCAGCAACACCAATATTTTTATATTTTACCCCGTTTTTTTCAGTAGTATGGGTTCGAACTGTAATAGTACTACTCGTTCGTTTATGCGAAATCAATATTTTATCAACTGCTTTTTCTGCATCAAATCGAAACGTTTCCCAAGGCATTGGAAAATCTTTTAATTCATAATTTCTATTATATCTATTCCATTTAGACAACTCTTGCAAATAACTGGTTTTTCCACAAGCCATCACTAGAGCATCTATGGCATGGTGGCGGTGGTCTTCACGTGTTTTGGAATTGGTATCATTCAAAACAGTATTCAATCCCCATTTTTGTCGTAAATTAGCAGTCATTTGCCCTGGTGATACAGCTACTTTTTTACATATTTGCGAAAGATAATCTTTGGCTTCTTTACTAATATATCGGGTATCATTCAATTGTCTTGAACTAAAATCCTCATCAAATTTTATCTTTACAAATTGTTTGAATTTTTGATACGCATTTGGATATTCTCTAGTATCTGAAAACAATTTCAAAGCACGCTCTTTTATTGCAGTCCAATTCGATTCATCAGCACCATAAAATTCAAAAGGTGTTTTATCCCCTTTCTTTCTATTCTCATCTGCCCAACATAAAGTTTTATTATTAAAACTATCATTCAAGGAACGACTCCATGGATGAATATGTTCAATTTGAATTTCGCCAGTAAAAAGTTTATTTAAAGGTATGGCGACACCCGTGTAAGGACATGTTTGCTTACACTCCTCCCAAAGTTTGAACTTTAAAATAGTATCGTTGGTAACTCTAGTATATTTTTCAACCTCTGCTTTTACCCTATCATTTTCTTTTTCTAAACGTTTTTGATCTCTACGAATTTTATTTCTTTGGGTTTTTGAAAGTTTTAAATCGCGAGCCATTTCAACTTTTATCTCATCAAGCGATCCGTGTGCTTCAATTAATTCATTGACTAGTTTTCGTAATTCAAATAAAGCAGTAATAACTATAGGGTTTCTAATAGCTTGAATTTCTTTATCAGCTTCTTTGCCAATTGGCAATTTATCTAGTAATTCTTTCACATCAATAGTTGCCGAATGATGGTACAATTTTTTTAATTGCTTTTCATTTAAACCAAACTCTTTTACAAGTAATTCTTTAATAGTTTCTATAAAACCACCCGATATTTTAGCCCTAACAATATCCTCAACATTATCAATAACATCCAATTGCTTTTGAATATTTTCAGGAGTATCATTTTGCCATTTATCTCCAAATACATTTTTAATACCTGCCATCACTACCGCAACATCATAAGTATAACCTTGTTGCAGAAAAGGTAAAATATTCCCAATAGCTTTTCGGCTCAAACTAGCATAGCCATCTTTTACATTAAATTTAGAAATAGCAATAGCTTGTTCTTCATTAAAATTCCAATTTTTAATTGCATATTCCTTTAGATTAGATTTACTATCAAAAAAATACAGAACATGCCAAATATCTTCTTGCTCTTTATCTGTAAAATCAAACCATTTTTTTCCAAAGAATTTCTTGTTAGATAAATTAGAGATAGTGTGTGTTCCAACTATTTTATCATCGTCTTTATAATTAAACTTAAATTCGCCACTTTCTTTACCTATCGCTTTTCGAAGTTTTTTAAATTCAATTTTGTCAGATAAAAGCAACTGCTCTATTAGTTTATCCTTTTCGTCTTTAGAAATTTTCTCTGCATTATATTCAACGGTATTTACCCATTGATAAATACGAAACATTTCAACAGAAATAGCACTAATGGGACATTTTGTTTTGCTGGGTTCAAAAGAACAATTCCCAACTAAATGTTTTTGCGAACGCAATGGCCGTTGATGAAATAATATCCCGTCTTCCTTATAGTTATCTTGCTTTCTACCACCGAACAACTCTTTTAATTCAGAATTTAAAACAGAATGAAATTGAGATTGTTTTTCCCAAATCAACTCAAATTCATCCACATACATTTTGCGGGTAGTATATCTATTTCTTATTCGCTCCAATCCATCTTGAAAAGGTTGGTTTTCTTTTGGATATATTTCATATAAATAAGATCCTAAAGTTTTTCCTTCAATACTTTCTAAGGTTTCATCAATACCTATTTTCCCTTCTTTTGCATTTCCTTTAAAGATAGTTCCATCATCGGCACCCCCTTTTCTACTATTACTCAAAAAACCTCTTCGTTGAATTAAATGATAAAAAATTCTACCAATTTCTTCTAACGTTAATTTTTCGTTTAATGCTTTTTGACGCAATTCATATGGATTTAAAGCAAACCAAGCAACTAATTTTTCAGTTGGAAATAGTTTTGTCATTTTCCAATCTTCAAAATCTTTTGCAACTAAAGGACACATTTTATTTTCAGAAAGTGCTTTAAGCAGGACTTTTTTTCTCAATCGCCTTCTAAAAAATTGTCTACGAACACCTCTTGCCCCTGTTCTACTAGCATTTTTAGATATTTCATTATCACCATCACCTAAATTATCTACACCCATTGGAAAAATTCTACTACCAATACCCAAAATTTTATTTTGTTTATCATCTACAATTGCCCAACCAATACTATTTGTTCCTAAATCTAATCCTAAAATCTTTGCCATATTCTTCTATTTTTATAACGTCGGGAAATTTAATACAAAAATAATTAACCATTTTACGGTTTTCCACATCCAAACATAAAAAGTTTTTATTTACATTTGTAACTGATTAAAATTTCTAATCTTTAATCTTATCACAATAAGGCTATATGCCGTAGATGAAAATCTTTAGTCCTGCTTCGGTGGGACTTTTTTTTGAAATAACTTACAGCAATAAAATTCACTTGTGTAACTAAAGTTACTTTACATCCTTTGAAAGTGCATTATTTTTGTCCTATATAAAAAGACAACACAATGAATATCGAAAAAATAATACAAGAAAATCTTGGTACCATCGTAGACGTAAGAACCTACGGAGAATTTATGGGGGGTAACGTAGTAGATTCAATTAATATTCCATTAAATGAAATACCGGAAAGATTCGAAGAACTAAAAAACCTAAAATCCCCATTAATACTCTGTTGCGCTTCAGGCGGACGAAGCGAGCAAGCACAAAATTTCCTTTCGCAAAACGGAATCGAATGTTATAATGGTGGTCCCTGGCAAAACGTAAATTTTTATAAATCAAAAAATAAATAAAATGATAAATACGCTTAAAAAAATATTCGGTTTCGGACCTTCAGTAAATTATTCCGAGTTAGTAAAAAATGGAGCTCTAATAATAGATGTGCGTTCAAGAGGCGAATATGCTGGCGGTCACATCAAAGGTTCTATCAATATTTCGGTGGATACTTTAAGAGGTAATTTGGTTCAACTTAAAGACAAAAACCAACCCATTATTACTTGCTGCGCTTCAGGGATGCGAAGTGCATCAGCAAAAAGTATTTTATTATCCAATGGTTACACCCAAGTTTTTAATGGCGGTGGCTGGGGAAGTTTGCAAAACAAATTATAATCGTTTATTGTGAATGTCAATGTTATTATTGTCGACAAAGTATTAATTTTATTGATCTATAATTCGCATCGAAATCAAATATTAAAAGTCCAAATTTGGACTTTTTTTTTTGATAATAAATTCCAATAACTATTCTGAAAATCATTTGTCAGACGCCAAAATAAAAATTACATTTGCAGCAGTTTAACTTTTACACATAAAATGAAGCCTAACACACAACAATTAAACGATTTAACTATCCAAGTCAGAAGAGACATTCTTCGTATGGTTCATGCTGTTAATTCAGGTCACCCAGGAGGTTCTCTTGGTTGCGCCGAATTTTTGGTTACCTTATACCAAAATATAATGGAACGCAAACATGGTTTTGATATGGACGGCAATGGAGAAGATCTTTTCTTCCTTTCAAACGGTCATATTTCGCCAGTTTTCTATAGCGTATTAGCAAGAAGTGGTTATTTTCCTGTATCGGAATTAGCTACTTTCCGTCTAATCAATTCAAGATTACAAGGTCACCCAACCACTCATGATGGTTTACCGGGAGTACGAATTGCATCCGGTTCTTTGGGACAAGGATTATCGGTAGCTATTGGTGCTGCTCAAGCTAAAAAGTTAAATAATGACAGTCATTTAGTATTCACCTTGCATGGTGATGGCGAATTACAAGAAGGTCAAAACTGGGAAGCAATTATGTATGCCTCTGCTAAAAAGGTAGATAACTTAATTGCCACTATCGATTTAAACGGAAAACAAATTGACGGAACAACTGACGAAGTATTAGCAATGGGAAGTATTCGTGCCAAATTCGAAGCTTTTGATTGGGATGTTATTGATATCAAAGAAGGAAACAACATCGAAGCTATTATCGCCGGAATGGCCGAAGCAAAAGCGAAAACAGGAAAAGGAAAACCAGTTTGTGTTTTGTTACATACCGAAATGGGCAACGGAGTAGATTATATGATGTATAGTCATGCTTGGCACGGAAAAGCGCCAAATGATGCTCAGTTAGAAAATGCACTCGCTCAAAATCCAGTGACTTTAGGAGACTACTAAAATAATTATGAATTTTAAATTATAAATTATGAATAAACATAATCTTATAATTTTTAAATCATTCAATCTTTGAATTTAAAGAAAATGAAAAAATATATAAATACAGGAAGTAAAGATACTCGTTCCGGTTTTGGAGTTGGAATGACTGAATTAGGTGCAAAAAATGAAAACGTAGTAGCACTTTGTGCTGATTTAATTGGTTCGTTAAAATTTGATGATTTCAAGAAAAATCATCCAGAGCGTTTTTTCCAAATTGGAATTGCAGAAGCGAACATGATCGGAATTGCAGCAGGATTAACTATTGGTGGAAAAATTCCTTTTACAGGAACTTTCGCAAACTTTTCGACAGGAAGAGTCTATGACCAAATTCGGCAATCAGTAGCTTATTCAGAGAAAAACGTAAAAATTTGTGCTTCACATGCAGGTTTAACTTTGGGTGAAGACGGTGCAACACACCAAATTTTAGAAGACATTGGACTGATGAAAATGTTACCAGGGATGACCGTAATCAACACTTGTGATCACAATCAAACTAAAGCGGCAACCATCGCACTAGCCGATCATCATGGCCCAGCTTATTTGCGTTTTGGCCGTCCTGTTGTGCCTAACTTTATGCCAGCCGATGAACCTTTTATCATTGGTAAAGCAATTCTTCTTAACGAAGGAACCGATGTAACTATTATTGCTACCGGACATTTAGTTTGGGAAGCGCTTGTAGCTGCGGAAGCATTGGAAGCAAAAGGAATTTCTGCCGAAGTAATCAATATTCACACCATTAAACCATTAGACGAAGAAGCAATTTTGAAATCTTTGGCGAAGACTAAATGTGTAGTTACTGCCGAAGAACATAATATTCTGGGTGGTCTTGGCGAAAGCGTTGCTAGAGTCTTGGCTTTGAATACTCCAGCTCCACAAGAGTTTGTAGCGGTTCAGGATAGTTTTGGCGAAAGCGGAACTCCAGAACAACTAATGGAGAAATACAAATTAAACAATCAAGCGATTGTTGCAGCCGTAGAAAAAGTGATCAAGAGAAAATAATTTTAACTTTGGCAAGGTGTTAATCTTTGCCAAAGTTTATTTCATAAAAAAAATCCCGTAACAATAATTTTGTAACGGGATTTTTTTTGCTTTATTATTTATCCTTTATGGGTGGCAAGTACTATCTAAATAATTTTTCTTTGCTGAAGTACATGTCGGAATATTTGCAAAAGGAAATGCTATTCCGGTCGCAGGATTTTTAATTTCTAATTTAGTGGTATAACCGTCTCCATCATCATCAACGTCTAAATAATCCGGAATAGTATCCCCATCGGTATCATTCAAATTTTTTGAAGTAGAGGAAGAATAATTAGTTGTATTTCGGTAATCATATAGATAATTATCTCCTTTTATGTCTTCTAAATAGGAAGGAATACCATCATTATCTTGATCTAACCTTTGTATCTCATATAATTTAAAACTAAAAACTAAAGGGGCATAGGCAGGAATTAAACCTGATCCATAATTAAAATAGCCCAATCCAGAAGGAATAAACATTACACCCGCACCAAAATCAGTATGACTTACGGTACCATCCGCGTTTGAAGAATAAGTTCCTGTTTTAAATTGAGGGAAAATTTCTGACCATCCTGTCACAGTTGTATTTAAACTGAAGAAAGATTGTGGATTTTTTAATTCTTCAAAGAAAGTAGAAGAAAGAGGCGTGGTGGTAACACCATTTGTTGTAATACTTGTTCGTTCCAAATATTCTCCGTGATAAGAGGCCAAAACACCATCAACATTTGTTGGCGATTGTCCTGATCCTGGACGTAACACTAAATAATATATTTTATAAGCCACATTATGAATCAATAAATCCTTACTTACTTCTCTTACCATTAGCCTAGGATAGCCACTTGCACCCAAATAGGAATAAATAGAAGGTTGGGTTCCACCTTCAGGAATCTTAGTAAAAGTTACATCTTGATCGTCAGCCATTCCGGGATGATCCGTTACTGTAAAATAATAGGTTTTCAAATATTCTTCTATATCTGTATTGTCTGTAGCATATTGAACTGCGTAATCTCTTGGGGGTACAATGTCAGGAGTATTATTCTTTGAACATGAAAAGAAGGTGACCATTGTAATTAATAAAATAAAATAATACTTAAATTTGTTCATTATAGCTGATTTTTAAGTGCGCAAGATACAATTTTGATTTATTTTTGTAAACAATTTAACTTCGATTTTGGAAATTTTATGAGAATAGATAAATATTTATGGTGCGTACGCTATTATAAAACGCGAAATATGGTTACCGAAGCATGTAAAAAAAACCATATCACCGTAAATGGCTTGGTAGCGAAGCCCTCGAAGGAAGTTTTTCCTACTGATAAAATAACCTTTAGGAAAGATCAAATAACACAAATTATAACAGTTCTTGACATTCCCGAGAATCGTGTAGGAGCAAAACTTGTCGATATATATCGAAAAAATGAAACTCCAGCAGAAGCCTATGAACATTTAGAATTGCTGAAATTGTCGAAAGAACATTATCGAAAAAACGGAACCGGAAGACCTACCAAAAAAGACAGGCGAGATATTGATGGGTTTGTCCC
>CANCPC010000104.1 GCA_947379965.1 Flavobacteriaceae bacterium
ATTGGTTTTGAAATAAAAATTATTGTTTTTTGTATTGTTTTCTAATAAATAAACATTTAGTTTTTGATGTTTAATCAAGATAACACATTTGAAAAGAAACTTTAATTTTAATTTAAACAATATTATAACGTTATCGTTAATAATATTAATTGTTTTAATAATTCATTTATTATAGAAAATAATATATTTGTAACTTAAAAAATTTATAATTATTCAATCCGTTCGTTTTTGTACGGATAAACATTTAAAACAAGAAAAATGAGTATTATTATTAAAATTCACGCAAGACAAATTTTTGATTCAAGAGGTAATCCTACGGTAGAAGTAGATGTAATCACCGAAAACGGGGTTTTAGGAAGAGCAGCAGTCCCTTCCGGAGCGTCAACTGGTAAATTTGAAGCAGTAGAATTACGTGATGGCGGAAAGGCCTTTCTTGGAAGAGGAGTTTTGAAAGCAGTTGAAAATGTTAATACTAAAATTGCTGAAGAATTAATTGGAACTTCAGTTTTTGAACAAAACTTGATTGATCAAACGATGATTGATTTGGATGGTACTCCAAACAAAGCAAACTTAGGAGCTAATGCAATTCTTGGAGTTTCTCTTGCTGTTGCAAAAGCGGCGGCAAACGAATTAGGATTGCCATTATACAGATATATAGGTGGAGTTTCGGCAAATACATTGCCTGTTCCAATGATGAATATCATCAACGGAGGATCTCACTCTGATGCGCCTATCGCGTTTCAAGAATTTATGATTATCCCAGTAAAAGCGGAAACTTTTACTCAAGCATTGCAAATGGGTACAGAAATTTTTCATAATCTAAAAAAAGTATTACACGACCGAGGTTTGAGTACTGCTGTTGGTGATGAAGGTGGTTTTGCTCCAAACTTGGCTGGTGGTACAGAAGATGCTTTAGAAACTATTAAAAAAGCAGTTGAAGCTGCTGGTTATAAATTTGGCGATGAAGTTATGGTAGCTTTAGATTGTGCTTCTTCTGAGTTTTATGTAGACGGAAAATACGATTACACTAAATTTGAAGGTGCTACAGGAAAAATAAGAACTTCTATAGAGCAAGCAGATTATTTAGCTGAATTAGCAGCTAATTATCCAATCATCTCTATTGAAGATGGTATGGACGAAAACGACTGGGAAGGTTGGAAATACTTAACCGATAAAATAGGTAATAAAGTGCAATTAGTAGGTGATGATTTATTTGTTACCAACGTAGAGCGTTTGTCTACAGGTATCGAGAAAGGAATTGCTAACTCAATCTTAGTAAAAGTAAACCAAATTGGAACTTTGACTGAAACTATTTCAGCTGTTAATATGGCAAAAAATGCCGGTTACACTTCTGTAATGTCTCACCGTTCTGGAGAAACCGAAGATAATACCATAGCAGATTTGGCTGTTGCTTTAAATTGTGGTCAAATTAAAACAGGATCTGCTTCACGTTCTGATCGTATGGCAAAATACAATCAACTTTTGAGAATTGAAGAGGAGCTTGGAGATACTGCGTATTTCCCTGGTGCAAAAGCGTTTAAAGCTAAATAATTATTTAGTATTATTCTATATTAAGCCATTCACTATTGTGAATGGCTTTTTTTTTAAAATTTAACATTTTCATTATATTTTTCTCTTTTAAATTAATGAGAAATAAACTAATTTTGTTAAAATTTTTATTTTATAAGTTAATTTCCAAATTATATATGTCAAAAACAGCAACATTAGAATTTGATGGCAAAAAATATGAGTTTCCAATAGTTGTTGGCAGCGAAAATGAAGTTGGTATCGATATTAGTAAATTACGTGATCTTTCAGGTGCAATCACATTAGATCCAGGTTACAAAAATTCAGGTGCTTGTACAAGCGCAATCACTTTCTTAGACGGTGAAGAAGGAATTCTAAGGTACAGAGGATATTCAATTGAAGAATTAGCAGATAAAGCTCGTTTTCTTGAGGTTTCGTACCTATTAATATTTGGAGAATTGCCTACATCCGAAGAATTGAATGATTTTGAAGAGCATATAAGAAAATATACTCTTGTAAATGAAGAGATGAAAAACATCATTGATGGTTTTCCTAAAACGGCTCACCCAATGGGCGTTTTAGCTGCATTAACAAGTGCATTAACTGCTTTTAATCCAAAATCAGTTAATCCAGATAATCCAAAAGAATTATATGAAGCAGTATGTAAAACAATGGGTAAATTCCTTGTTATTGCTACTTGGACGTACAGAAAAAGTATGGGGTATCCTTTGAATTATTATGATAATACAAAAGGATATGTTGAGAATTTTATGGATTTAATGTTTAAATTGCCAACAGGTCCTTATTCAGCAAATCCTATAATAATTGATGCATTAGATAAATTGTTTATCCTTCATGCTGATCACGAACAAAACTGTTCTACATCGACAGTAAGAATGGTAGGCTCCTCTCATGCTGGTTTATTTGCTTCTATCTCAGCAGGAGTTTCTGCACTTTGGGGACCATTACATGGAGGAGCGAATCAAGCCGTTCTTGAAATGCTCGAAGAAATTCATGCAAATGGTGGTGATGCCGATAAATATATGGCTAAAGCCAAAGACAAAAATGATCCTTTTAGACTAATGGGTTTTGGACATAGAGTATATAAAAACTTTGATCCAAGAGCAAAAATAATTAAAAGAGCAGCCGATGAGGTATTGAAAACTCTTGGAGTTGAAGATCCAATTCTTGAAATAGCCAAAAAACTAGAAGCAGCCGCTTTAGTAGATGAGTATTTTGTATCTAGAAAATTATATCCAAATGTCGATTTCTATTCAGGAATTATATACAGAGCATTAGGAATTCCTACAGATATGTTTACCGTATTATTTGCAATAGGTAGATTGCCAGGCTGGATTGCGCAATGGAAAGAAATGCGAGTAAATAAAGAGCCTATAGGTCGTCCTCGACAAATATATACAGGACATTCTTTACGTGATTTTAAAACCGTTGATAAAAGATAAAAATCTTCTAAAAGCCTCGCCATTTGCGGGGCTTTTTTTATCTTTGGCACACTAGCTTTGCGAACTGACAAAGTAAAAGCCTAATCAACAAAATATGCTGCAATTAAATATCAAGAACGAAACTTCAAGACTGCGAGTCGTTGTTCTAGGCACCGCTATTAGTAATGGACCCACGCCTACTATTAACGAAGCCTATGATCCAAAATCATTAGAGCATATTATTGCAGGTACTTATCCTATTGAGGAAGATATGGTAGAAGAAATGGAGGCGTTCAGACATGTTTTTGATAAATATGGTGTTACTGTTTTTCGTCCGAAGTTAATGGAAAACTACAATCAGATTTTTACAAGAGACATTGGTTTTGTGATTGATGATGTTTTTATAAAATCGAATATTTTGCCAGATAGAGAACAAGAGTTAGAAGCAATTCAATATATAATTGACCAAATAAACCCCGCAAAAGTTCTTCGCCCGCCCGAAGAAGTTCATATAGAAGGGGGGGATGTGATGCTTTGGAACGATTATATTTTTATAGGTACTTATAAAGGCAGCGACTATAAAGACTATATTACCGCAAGAACTAATAAGGAAGGAGTTCAGTATATCAGGGATTTGTTTCCTAATAAGATTGTCAAAGAATTCGATTTGGTAAAATCTAAAATAGAAGCTCGAGATAATGCTTTGCATTTAGATTGTTGCTTTCAACCTGTAGGCAAAAATAAAGGTATCATTTACAAAAGAGGATTTCGTGAAGAATCCGATTACCTTTTTTTGGTCAATCTTTTCGGAAAAGAAAACCTTTTTCACATCAAAAGACAAGAAATGTATCATATGAATTCGAATGTTTTTTCAATAGATAATAGGGTAGTGGTTTCCGAGAAAAACTTCAAACGACTCAATAAATGGTTGCGCGCTAATGATTTTTTAGTAGAAGAGATTCCGTATGCCGAAATTGCCAAACAAGAAGGATTATTGAGATGTTCGACATTGCCATTAATAAGAGATTAATTTATGGTTTTGTAGAGACGTACCGTAGAGACGCACCGTAGAGACGCACTGCAGTGCGTCTCTACAATAAAACCAATAAACATATAAAAATATAAACATGAACCAAACCACAAATTCCATCCTAATGATTCGCCCGGTGGCGTTCCGAATGAACGAACAAACGGCCGTAAATAATTATTATCAAAAGGTACTCGACAATGTCTCGCCATCAACAGTAAATGCCAAAGCGCAGGAAGAATTTGATGCTTTGGTGAATAAATTACGAATGGTTGGTGTTGATGTTACCGTTGTCGAGGATACTATAAATCCTGATACGCCAGATAGTATTTTTCCGAATAACTGGATTTCTTTCCACGAAAATGGCGATGTGGTTTTATATCCTATGTTTGCCGAAAATCGTCGTCCGGAACGTCGCGAAGATATTCTGGATATTCTCGAAGATAACGGATTTGTTATCAATGAAATCATGGATTATACCTCGGCTGAGGAAGACGGATTTTATCTTGAAGGTACTGGAAGCATCGTTTTAGACCGAGAAAATGGTAAAGCGTATTGCGCCTTATCACCACGTGCCGACGAAGAATTATTTATTGAATTCTGCGAAGATTTTGAGTTTTCGCCGATACTTTTTGAAGCGTTTCAAACCGTTGACGGAGAACGAAAATTGATTTATCATACCAATGTAATGATGTGTATTGGTGATACTTTTGCCGTAATTTGTGCCGATTGCATTGATGATAAAAAAGAACGTAAAATGGTTTTGGACAGTTTGCGAGGCGACGACAAAGAAATCATTTTGATTACCGAAGCACAGGTAAATAACTTTGCCGGAAATATGCTCGAAGTAAAAGGATCCGATGATAGACGCTATTTGGTTATGAGCAGCTCGGCTCATCAAAGTTTGACCAAAAAGCAAATCGCACAAATAGAAGAACATGTTACTATTATAAGTTCTAATCTTGACTCTATCGAAGCTTGTGGTGGAGGTAGCGCACGTTGTATGATGGCCGAAATTTTCTTGCCACTAGAAGAATAACAACCCATTCATTTTTTGTACTTTTGCCAAATGAAAAATAAGAAAACCTTGGTTCTTGGTGCTAGCACAAAGCCCGAAAGATACGCATACAAAGCCATCACGATGTTGGTCGAAAAAGGACATTCCGTTTTGGCCATTGGTCAAAATGCGGGTGAAGTAGCGGGAATTAAAATCCAAACCAAAGCCATTCCTTTAAAAAATATTGATACCATTAGCTTGTATTTAAATCCTGCGCGACAACGTGATTATTACAATTACATCGTTGAGGCGAAACCAAAACGTGTGATATTCAATCCCGGAACCGAAAACCCAGAATTCTATCAATTGTTACAATTGAATGATATAAAAGTAGAAGTTGCCTGTACTCTCGTATTGTTGACTACGAATCAGTTTTAGATTTTTCAGGAGCTAATCCTGCCTTCCACTGTATCCACACCCAAAAGCGTGGGATGCCGTTTCAGTCAGGGCTAAAAACGAGTTGTAGTTTCCGCAGGTTTACTAATGAAAATCAAGCCTAGGAATGTAATCAGTCCGTTAACAATTATTAGCTCGTTGTCAAAAACATAATTACCAAAAAGCACCGACGAAAAACGACATATCAAAAAGCAAATTGCTGGCGAAAGAACGCATATTATCGGTACGAACTTGTCGTGTACCGTTTTAGATTTCATAAACAAGCCAAAAGCATACAAACCTAAAAGCGGTCCGTAAGTATAAGAAGCAATCTTGAAAATCATGCTCACCACCGAGGAATCGTTGATGGCATTGAAAATTATAATCACCAAAAACATCAAGAACGAAAAGCTGATATGTACCAAATGACGTGTTCTTACTACGTTTGGTTTGTTGAGGTTTTCCGCTTTATCCATTCCTAGAAAATCTACACAAAACGAAGTCGTTAAGGCCGTCAATGCCGAATCGGTTGTGGCAAATGTTGCAGCTGTTAGTCCCAACAAGAATACAATCGACGGAATCAAACTCAAATGGTGAAAGGCGATTTCTGGAAAAAGTAAATCGGTTCGAGGTTTTCCGGTAATCAAATCCGTCGGAATGGCAATCCCATTTTTCTCCGCATAAATATAAAGCAAAGCGCCTACGCTTAGAAAAAATATATTGATAATCACGAATATTCCAGTAAAGGTAAACATGTTTTTTTGGGCTTCGCCAATGGTGGCACAACTCAGGTTTTTCTGCATTAAATCCTGATCAAGACCTACCATCGCTATGGTTACGAATATTCCACCAAGGATTTGTTTCCAGAAATAATTCCCTTTCATACAATCATCCAAGAAAAAAACTTTCGAATAATTACTGTTTTTTACTTGTTCGAAAGCATCAACAACGGATAGATTTAGACTTTGGCAAACAAAGAATATCGTTAGAAATACGGATGAAACAAGGAAAAAAGTCTGCAAAGTATCAGTGATAATAATGGTTTTCAATCCGCCACGATAGGTGTAGGAAAATATTAAAGCCAAGGAAATAAGTACGGTTGCGGCAAATGGAATTTGGTAGAAATCGAAAACATAGCGTTGCAAGACAATCACCACGAGATATAGTCTAAAGGAAGAGCCAATAGTTCGGCTGATTAAAAAAATGGTTGTAGCCGTTTTATAACTTATTATTCCAAACCGTTTTTCGATGTAACTATAAATCGATGTCAGGTTCATTCGGTAATATAACGGGAGTAATAATATGGCAATTAGGATGAACCCAATCGCATTACCTAAAATAAACTGAAAATATTTAAATTGATTATCAGGCATTCCCACATCTCCTGGAACCGATATAAATGTTACTCCAGAAAGCGCCGTTCCCAACATTCCGAAAGCAACAAGATACCACTTAGAGTTTTTATTGGCCTTAAAAAAGGTTTCATTGCTATTGCTTTTCTTACTAGTTGAATTTGAAATATAAAATAATATCCCAAAATAAACCAACATTAAAATTAAAATTTGAAAAGGTGTCATCGGTATTTATTTTTCTAAACTAAAATACAATTTTTTTTTAAATAAGTTATTAATTTTCAATAGTCAAATATCGATTCATCTTTTTATCGATTATATAATTCATTATAATATTTAAACAATTCACTTTTTATATTATTTATATTCTATAAATATTTATGATTGATTGAAAAATAGTACTCAATTAATCTAGGTTATACTATATGGAGAATAATTGCTCAATAATTATTGAATTTGTAATCTATTATAGGTTAAAATTCGAATATTGCTAAATAATTAGTTGAATAAATCATTAAATATTAAACCCTATTAACTGTCAATAAGCATATTAGTTTAAAATAATGAAAATAGTACTATTTCGTAATCTAGATTTTTTTTTTGTGGATTTTATTATTGTAAATTCGCGAGGTACATGTACTCTATTGCAATAAATAGATTACATTTTTGGCTCTTTTGGGAGTTCGAACGGCGAAGCCATGGGATATAATTATGAGCTAATTAATAGAAAATAGTGAACATGAGTTTGTGTGTTGTTTAATAAAATATAGTATATAGAATTGTTTGTATTTATAAAATATGTTGTGCTAAGAAATAATTGTAAATATGGAAATTGAAGTTTTAGTTTCGGCAATGTATCAAAAAGATTTTTCACTAATAGAAAAGATGAATTTGAAAAGTGATTATGTAATAATAAATCAAACAGATTTATCTAATTTTCCTAATCTAAATAGTAATAAAGAGCATAAAAAATATATAAGTATTGATGAAAGAGGGCTTAGTAAAAGTAGAAATTTAGCTATAGATAATGCTTCAGGCGATATATGCTTGATAGCTGATGAAG
>CANCPC010000105.1 GCA_947379965.1 Flavobacteriaceae bacterium
AGGTGAAGCAGTTTATTTGGATTTTGCTTCAGCGATACAACGTTACGGAAAAGAGCAAGCGTACATCAAAGGTTTGGATGCCAATGACAAAGCATTAATCACTAAATTAGGAACTAAAGTTGTTGAGAGCAAATATGGAAACTTGTTCCAAATGTATGAGAAAATCGTTGACGAAGATCCATACAAAACCCCAATGATGATTTACCCGGCAGTGCATTACACCATGGGTGGAACTTGGGTTGATTATAACTTACAAACTACCATTCCAGGTTGTTTCTCTATTGGAGAATCTAACTTTTCGGATCACGGTGCCAACAGATTAGGTGCTTCGGCATTGATGCAAGGTTTAGCCGATGGTTATTTTGTATTGCCTTATACGATTGGAGATTATTTAGCTCCAGATATTAAAACCGGTACAATTTCTACAGATTTACCTGAATTTGTTGAAGCGGAGAAAAAAGTGAAAGACCAAATCGAAAAATTCTTAAGCAACAATGGAACTCATTCTGTAGATTATTTCCATAAGAAATTAGGAAAAATCATGTGGAACAAAGTAGGTATGGCTCGTAACGCAAAAGGATTAAACGAAGCTATCGAAGAAATTGCTGCTTTGCGTGAGGAGTTTTACAAAGATGTAAAAGTTCCTGGAACGGCTGATAGTTTCAATCAAGAATTAGAAAAAGCGGGTCGTGTTGCCGATTTCCTTGAATTAGGAGAGTTGTTTGCTAAAGATGCTTTGCACCGTAACGAATCTTGTGGAGGACACTTCCGTGAAGAATATCAATCTGAAGAAGGAGAAGCACAACGTGACGACGAAAACTTCGCTTATGTTGCCGCATGGGAATATAAAGGAAAACCAAGTGATGCTGTTTTACACAAAGAACCTTTGGTTTATGAAAACATTAAATTGGTAACTCGTAGTTATAAATAGAAATTAGTCAAAGGTCAAACGTCTTAAAGTCAAACGACTTTCGGCATTCGACTTTAAGACTTTCAAACTAAAAAATATGAAACTTACATTACAAATATGGCGTCAAAAAGATGCTAAAGCAGCTGGGAAAATAGTAGAATATCCATTAGACGGGATCGAAGGCGATATGTCTTTCCTTGAAATGTTGGATGTTCTTAACGAAAAATTAATCAACAAAGGGGACGAACCAGTTTCTTTTGACCACGATTGTCGCGAAGGAATTTGCGGATCTTGTTCTTTGTTTATTAACGGAGAAGCGCACGGACCAGATAGAGGAATACCTACTTGTCAGTTGCACATGCGTATGTTTAAAGATGGCGATACAATTTTTATCGAACCATTTAGAGCAAAAGCATTTCCAGTAATTAAAGATTTAGTGGTTGATAGAAGCGCTTTCGACAGAATTCAACACGCGGGTGGATTTATATCGGTAAATACTTCTGGAAATCCAGTGGATGCTAATACCATTCCAATTCCAAAACACGATGCCGATAGAGCTTTTGATGCTGCGACTTGCATTGGTTGTGGAGCTTGTGTTGCCACTTGTAAAAACTCTTCGGCTATGTTATTCGTTGCTGCAAAAGTATCTCAATATGCATTATTGCCACAAGGAAGAGTGGAAGCTACAGATCGTGTATTGAACATGATTAACCAAATGGATGCTGAAGGTTTTGGTAACTGTACGAATACTGGAGCTTGCGAAGTAGAATGTCCTAAAGGAATTTCATTAGAAAATATTGCTCGTATGAATAGAGAATATTTATCAGCAAGTATGAAAGGATAAGTGTCATTGCGAGGCACGAAGCAATCTAAACGCATTCATTGATTTGGATGCGTTTTTTATTTCTAATCAAAACTTAATTTTCTTAAAACTTTGTGGTTCAAAATTTTAAATTAATTTTATAATATGAAAATCGCCATCATCCAATCACCATTATCTTGGGAAAACCCAACCGAAAATCGATCCTATTTCGAAGAAAAAATTAATACCATTACTGAAAAAGTAGATTTGATTGTGCTTCCCGAAATGTTTACGACGGGTTTTACGATGAATCCTTCAGCCGTTGCCGAAACAATGCAAGGCGAAACAATAGTGTGGCTTCAATCTTTGGCTAAAGCCAAAAATAGTGCCATAACAGGAAGCGTAGTTATCACAGAAGACGGCAATTATTATAACCGTTTGGTGTTTGTTTTTCCGTCAGGCGAAATTCAATTTTATGACAAACGACACTTGTTTACCTTGGCCGGAGAAGACAAAGTTTATGCTTCTGGCAAAGAAAAATTGATTGTAGAATATCTCGGTTGGAAAATTTGTCCGCTCGTTTGTTACGATTTGCGTTTCCCCGTTTTTGCAAGAAATATGGAGAATTATGATGTATTACTTTATGTTGCGAATTGGCCAAAAGTTCGAACAAACGCTTGGGATATTTTGCTAAAAGCACGCGCAGTCGAAAACATGTGTTATACCATTGGTGCAAACCGAATCGGTTCCGATAATAATAATCTCGAATACATTGGACATTCGCAAGCAGTTGATTTTCTTGGGAATTATATTTTAGAACCACAAGAAACAGAAGCTGTTTTCGTCGTACTATTAAACAAAGAAAAACTACACGAAACCAGACAAAAACTCGGTTTTCTTAACGATAAAGATGCGTTCGAATTAAAAACCCATTGACGATTTGCCTTTCTTGTCTTTCTTCTTGTTCTCTTTTTTCTTTTTCGGTTCTGAAGTATAGGGAATACTTACATCAAAAATTTGTTCTACATCCCAATTAGCACGAATATCAATTTCTTTAGAAAAATAAACCATTTCTTCAGCTTGTCGTTTTTCTAAATAATTACCAGTATCCCAGTTTTTATTTTTGTTGTCATCATAGATAATTCGGAGTGTGTAGAAAGCAGGCTCTAATAAATCAAACGATAATTTTGTGTTACCCTCACTGTATTCAGAGGCAACGACATCACCTTTAGTATTCATCAGGTCAATAATTACAGGAAAGTGTTTTACGTTTTGTAAGTTTATTCGAAGATTTCCATAATCGGAAATTGTTTTTGTGTTTAGCTTAAATGTTAGAGTATCATTGGGCTGTCCCATATAATCCGAGAAAGCATCGGGCATAATTGTAAAAGTATATTTTTCGGAAGGTTCTTTCTTAAAATCAAAATACAAGCGTTGGTTAAAATCATCATATTTCGTTTTGAAATCAACCGAAACAGAATCTTTATTGACTAATTTTATTTTCGAATTATCAAATTTGGTCAATGGCGTGGCACTTTCTAAAGTAAATTGTTCTCTAAAATGTAAAATATCTTTTTGTACCGCTACAATATTTAAAGTGTCTACTTTTTGAGTTTTAATTTTAAATTTAAAATCTCCTTTGTATTTGTTTTGGCTAACAGCTAAGGCTAACGAATCTGTTTTTATAGGATTAAACCAAACTTGAAGGGAATCTTTTTTTGGGAATTTGGTAATAATAGTCGGCAAAAGATCTGATTTGTTTTTCAACAAAATTTTAGCATGATTTTCATGTCCTTCATAGGGCAAAAGTAATTTATTTGCTGAGGCTTGAATCGGTCTAAATGACTTAAAATCTAGATTTTCCTTAAATAGTTTTAATTCAAAAGTAGAATCATTTGGGATCGTAATATATTGTTTTTTAAACCCAATTTTGTCCTTTTTTGGATTGAATTTATTATTTGAATTATAATCTTTCATTGCCACCAAAAGATATTTTCCCTCCTTTAAATTTTCTAATTTAAAAGATTTCAAACTGTCTAATGTGTTTGTAATATATCTTGGAGTTTGGTTATAAACCACCGAATCCTTGAATTTATCATTCACATCATACAGCATTACCGAAACAAATGATTCAACTTCTTTATTATAAGCATCTTTAACCGTTCCTGCAATCGATAAAGAATCAATGAAAGCGCCTGTCGAGAACACATATTTAAACTGATTCAGTGGATTTCCCTCGTTATTATCGGTTATACTTTGCCCAAAATTGAAGCTATAAGTCGTGTTAGGTTGTAGCGTATCATTTATTTTTATAGTCAAATATTTGCTCACATTTGTAGGCAATATCAGCGGATCATTCTTCATTGGCGGCGAAATAATCAATTGCTTTTTCAGGTCTTTCAGCTTGATATATTCGTCAAAAGTCAACTTAATTTCGTTTCCTTTAAAATTAGTACTGAAGTTTTTAGGGAAACTCATTTTTAAAACGGGCGCAATTGTATCTTTTAAACCGCCGGTGATGCTGCCTCTTTTGGCACAGCCAACCATTGCTAAAACAAGTAAAAGAAATATATATTTAAGGTTGTTTTTCAACATAATCATTCAAAAAATTTAGAAGTACAAAATAACAATTATATTCGCGGTTAACGAAATCTTTAAAGAATTATTAGCTTTAATTCCTAACTGGTTTATAAAATCTATTTCTTCAAATCCATGAAAATAATCAAGAATGGGCCATTGCCATACAAACAATACTGATTTTTGCTCCAGGAATTTTTAATAATGCATGCGAGCAAGCTTCAAGAGTTGACCCAGTTGTTATAACATCATCAATCAATAAGAAATGTTTGTTATGCTCTTTTTCAGTAAAACAAACATCAAATGTGGTTTCAATTCCCTCACTTCGGTTCAATAAATTTTTCTTAGACTGGGTTTTAGAATAGACTTTTCGAATTAATATTGAATCATTAAAGGCTAAATCTAAACTTTTAGAGAGTGATAATCCAAAATTTGTCACCTGATTATAACCTCTTTCTCTAAGCTTTCTTTTGTGTAAAGGCACTGGAATAATTGCATCGACAGATTGAATTATTGTCGAATTTTTTAAGTCTTCGGCATACCACTCGCCTAAAACTGTTCCTATTTCTTGTTGTCTTTTGTATTTCAGGTTATGTATTAACTGCTGTACAATTCCTTTTTTATGAAAATACAATAATGCAGAAGCATATTCAACAGGAATCCTTCCGTAAAACTTTTTGAAAGCTTCATTCTCCCGATTCAAATGATGATTCGTCAGCGGGATATTATGTCGACAAAGTGTGCAAATCACATTTTCATTCGACAATAAAAACGAATGACAACCAGCGCAAACGGGAGGAAAAAACAGATTGATGATGCTTTTGAACATAGGAAGTCGATTTATTTATAAAAATAGGCAAATCAATGCTTCAAATTTTGATAATTTTCTTTTTTTTAACTTCACTTTTTATATTTTTGCATCATTATGGCAAAACAAGAAGATTTATTCAAAAATGTAGTTTCGCACGCAAAAGAGTACGGATTTATTTTTCCGTCAAGCGAAATATACGATGGTTTAAGTGCAGTCTATGATTATGCACAAAACGGAGTCGAGTTAAAAAAAAATATACGCGAATATTGGTGGAAATCAATGGTTCAAATGAACGATACTATCGTAGGTCTTGACGCGGCAATATTGATGCATCCTACGACTTGGAAGGCTTCCGGTCACGTAGATGCTTTCAACGACCCATTAATTGACAACAAAGATTCTAAAAAAAGATATAGAGCCGATGTTTTAATTGAGGATTATGCCGAAAAATTAAACCTGAAAGCCAAAAAAGAAATTGAAAAAGCCAAAGCACGTTTTGGAGATGCTTTCGATGAACAAGAATTCATTACTACTAATACTAGAGTGGTAGAATATTTGGCTAAAGAAAGAGAAATTCTCGAAAGAATGGGCCGTTCTTTAGGAAACGGTGATTTAGAAGATGTAAAAGCATTAATCGAAGAACTTGAAATTGCGGATCCTGAAACAGGTTCTAGAAACTGGACCGAAGTACGTCAATTTAACTTGATGTTTGGTACAAAACTAGGCGCTTCGGCAGATACTGCAATGGATTTATATTTGCGTCCAGAAACGGCTCAAGGTATTTTTGTGAATTTCTTGAATGTTCAAAAATCAGGAAGAATGAAAATTCCTTTTGGTATTGCACAAACCGGAAAAGCATTTAGAAACGAAATCGTTGCGAGACAATTTATTTTTCGTATGCGCGAATTCGAACAAATGGAAATGCAATTTTTTGTAAAACCGGGTGAAGAAATGAAATGGTACGAACATTGGAAAACCGCTCGTTTGAACTGGCATTTATCTTTAGGATTAGGAAAAGAGAATTACCGTTTTCATGATCATGAAAAATTAGCGCATTATGCTAATGCGGCTGCAGATATTGAGTTTAATTTCCCCTTTGGGTTCAAAGAATTAGAAGGAATTCACTCTCGTACCGATTTCGATTTAAAAGCACACGAAAAATTCTCTGGTAAAAAAATGCAATATTTCGATACCGAAACCAATGCGAATTATACGCCTTATGTTGTAGAAACTTCGGTTGGATTAGATAGAATGTTCTTGGCTGTTTTTGCTACTTCTTTGAAGGAAGAAACGTTAGAAGATGGTTCTACACGAATTGTTTTGCAATTACCATCGGTACTTGCGCCAACAAAAGCAGCAGTTTTACCATTGGTAAAAAAAGATGGATTGCCTGAAATTGCCCATCAAATCATCGAAGATTTACGATGGGATTTCAATGTTACATATGACGAAAAAGATGCTGTGGGAAGACGTTATAGAAGACAAGATGCATTGGGAACTCCGTTCTGTATCACCGTTGATCATCAAACAATAGAAGATCAAACGGTAACCATTCGTCACCGTGATACGATGAAACAAGACCGCGTAAAAATTGCTGATTTGAAATCTATTATCGAAGATGAAGTTTCGATGAAAAATTGGTTGATGAAAATGTAGATAAAGTTGATTCGATTAATTGTTTAATCGTTAATAAAAAGAAAGGCTTCTCGATCGAGAAGCCTTTCTTTTTTTATTTAAATCGGTAGCCTAATGTTATTCCGCCTCGGCCTACAATTTTATAATCGGTATTGTTGCTGTTGAATAAATTTCTACCAACGCCACTGTTTATTTCGAAAACAAATCCCTTTTTGGTAATCCATTTTCCGCCAATCCCGAAGCCTAATGCAAAATCGGTTCTATTTGCTTTGTCATAAATGTTATAAATCACCCCCGTAGTTACTCCACTCACATAAGAATATTCATAAGAATTAATCATTCCGAAACCTTCTGCAAAAAATCCTGCAGCTGGTTTTTTTCCAAAGTAAAAACGGTAGTAAGGAGTAAGACTAAATTTAGTGTCGATAGTGTTGTCATAAGGAACAAAAAGTGAAACTCCAACTCCAGATTCTTCATTAATTAGACGCTCATAAGTAGCTTCAAAAGCACCGGCTACAAGCATAAGAGCATTTCCTTTAATCTCATTTTTATTAAAATTTGCTGTTTCTTTATCTTGGCTATAGCCAAAAGTAAAAACCGTTAAACTGAGTATTACCAATAAATTTTTCATAGAATTTGTTTTATGGTTTCAAATTTACTTAAAATTACTTCTTTATTTAGTTTTATTAGAAAATCATTTCAATAATATGCTTCATCAAGCTATTTCTGAATTAATCAAACTAACTTTTCAAGTAACAAGTCCTTTTAAAAACTAATTTTACAAACGAATACCCTGTCATTTATCGGTTTTATTTGCTGTTTGGTTCAATGTATTAACATTTGCTTATAAAATATTAACAACGTATTAGAAAAAGGGTGTAAATGTTTATTTTTAACTTGTAAATAATGTTTTTCTAAAGATAAGAGGAACTTTTGTTTAGATAGTTTCCCCAAAACTACTATAATTATTTAATTTTTGAAGTTCACTTCATTAATATGCTATTGTTA
>CANCPC010000106.1 GCA_947379965.1 Flavobacteriaceae bacterium
ATCGGAAATAATTCAATCATAGAATAATTGAGACTTTACATGTTTGATATCATTTCCTCCAAATAGTATGTTTTGAGAAACAATTTCATTTGGATAATTATTCGAATCATAAATATATTTACTTGAATACAAATTAATTGAAGAGGAAACTTGATCACTTCCAATATTTTTAACCGATGAAGTTTCAACACTACTCATCGGATTATTTAAAGAAATTAACTCTGAATAATCGAGCAATTTATTAAAACCCAAAATATTGTTTAGCGCATTATTTTTAGAATCATATGAAATATTTTTTTTATTCTCAGACAAAAATCCACTTCCCGTGTCGTCTAAGAATTGATCATTTTCAATAAGGTTTCCGTTTTGAAAATATAAAGTTCCATGATAAATCTTAACATCATTAGTATTGGAATCCTTTGTCAATTTTTCATAAGCAACGGATCCATCTGGATTGTGAATATAATTTAAAACGTAATTATCCGAAGAAGTAATTTTTGTCAATTGTCCATTAAAATAATCATATTGTAACGTATTAACATGTTGATTTGATTTATTTAATTCGGTGATTTTTGTGATTAAAACTCCTGAATAATAAAACTTCAAAAGTTTATCAACCTTATCAATAGTCACGATTTTATTATCTTCATAAGCAATAAGGGTTGTATTTGTAGTTCCATCTGCATAAACTTCCACAATCTTTTTTAATAACTGAAAATGAGACAAAGCGACACTTTCATTCGTGCAAGAACTTAGAGTTATGAATACTAAAGAAACCAGTAAAATTAATTTATAACTATTTTTCATAATAATCAGTAACCCTTATTCACCTTAGTACAAGTCTTTGGTTAATTATAAATCAATAAAAAAGAGAAATATAATTCAACAATAAATTGATACAAGCCCATTTTTTATTCAACTACTTTTTTACAACTGCCAAATATAGAATTTATTACTTCACGAAGTAAACTGCATTGGCCAAAGCTTCTGAAATTCCAGTTGCATTTTTCCCTCCAGCTGTTGCGAAAAAAGGTTGTCCTCCGCCTCCACCTTGAATAAATTTACCTAATTCACGAACTACTTGGCTAGCATTTAGTCCTTTTTCGGCGACTAATTCTTTCGAAATATAGCACGACAACATTGGTTTCTCATCTTCGGCTGTAGCCAACACCAAGAACAGGTTTTTTCCTAAATTACCTAATTCGTAAGCCAAATCCTTAGCTCCTTCCATGCTTAAATCCACTTGTTTCGACAAGAATTGAACGCCGTTTATATCTTGCAATTGGGCAGCTAATTCTGATTTCAAATGCTTCACTTTATCTTTCATCAAAGCCTCGATTTGCGACTTCAATTTAGCGTTTTCGTCTTGTAACGAATGAACCGCTTTAATTACATCTTGTGGGTTTTTCAATGCAATTTTAACTTCATTCAAAGTGTTCTCCTGTAAAGCAAAATGAGCTTTTACAGCATCGCTTGTAATCGCTTCAATACGACGAATTCCGGCTGCCACTGCTCCTTCAGAAACAATTTTGAAATGCCAGATTTCGGCAGTATTCTTAATGTGAATACCACCGCAAAGTTCCATGCTTTCGCCAAATTTTATCGCACGAACTTCATCCCCATATTTTTCTCCAAAAAGCGCCATCGCGCCTTCTGAAAGGGCTTGTGCAAAAGGGATATTTCTTCGTTCTATTAAAGGTAATTGCTCTTGTATTCTAGTGTTTACAAAATCCTCAACTTGTTGCAATTCGGTTTCGGTCAATTTTGCAAAATGTGAAAAGTCAAAGCGCAAATAATTTGGGTTTACCAAAGATCCCTTTTGTTCTACGTGAGTTCCTAAAATGCTTCGTAAAGCTTGGTGCATCAAGTGCGTAGCCGAGTGATTTTTAGCAGATAAGCTTCTAGTTTTCTGATTTACTTTGGCAACAAAACTTGCTTTTACGTTCTCCGGTAGATTTTTTGCAAAATGCAAAATCAAGTTATTTTCTTTTTTAGTATCTATAATTTCGATGGTTTGCTTCGCCTGTTCGCTATCGCTCGGGTCATTGGCTGAAACTAATATTCCTTTATCCCCAACTTGTCCTCCACCCTCAGCATAAAAAGGGGTATTATCTAAAACAATTTGGTATAGAATTCCGTCTTTTTTGCTGTCGATTTTTCTATAACGTGTAATTTTTACTTCGTTTTCTTCTTGATCGTAGCCCACAAATGTTTCCACATTTCCAGGTATTGTAATCACCCAGTCATCGGTAGAAACTTCAGATGCAGCTCGAGAACGTGTTTTTTGCTCCAACATCGCATTTTCGAAACCTTCTTCGTCTAATTCTAAATTTCTTTCTCTAAGAATCAATGCCGTTAAATCGATTGGAAAACCAAAAGTATCATACAATTCGAATGCTTTCTGACCAGAAACCTTAGTTCCTTGGGTTGATTTTATTACGTTTTCTAGTAATTGCAATCCTTGATCCAAAGTTCTCAAAAAGGAATTTTCTTCTTCTTTAATTACATTCATAACCAAGTTTTTCTGAGAAATAATCTCCGGAAACGAACTTCCCATTTGGCTGCTCAAAGTATCAACTAATTGATAAATAAAAGCTTCTTTGGTATTCAAAAAAGTAAAGCCATAACGGATGGCGCGACGCAAAATTCTTCGAATTACATAACCCGCACCTGTATTTGAAGGTAATTGTCCGTCGGCAATCGCGAATGCTACTGCGCGAACGTGATCTGCTATAACACGAATGGCGATATTTATTTTTTCCTCGTCTTGGTTTTTGGCTTTTATAGTATATTTTGCACCCGTTATTTTCTCAACATGTTGAATAATAGGTGTAAAAACATCGGTATCATAATTCGATTGAACCCCTTGCAAAACCATACAAAGTCTTTCGAAACCCATTCCGGTATCTACATGTTGCGCAGGTAATTTTTCAAGTGAACCATCTGCTTTACGGTTGAATTCCATAAAAACATTGTTCCAAATTTCTACCACATGCGGATGGTCGTTGTTAACCAAATCCTTTCCTGAAACTAAGGCTTTTTCTTCGGTAGAACGAATATCAACATGAATTTCGGAACAAGGACCACATGGACCTTGATCACCCATTTCCCAGAAATTATCTTTTTTATTACCAAGAATTATGCGGTCTTCAGCAATTAAAGTTTTCCAAATATCATAGGCTTCTTGGTCAAAAGGCACATTTTCATCTGCATTTCCTTCGAAAACAGAAACATAAAGAATGTCTTTAGGAATTTTATATACTTCGGTTAATAATTCCCAAGCCCAATTGATAGCTTCTTTTTTAAAATAATCTCCAAAAGACCAGTTTCCTAGCATTTCGAACATAGTATGATGGTAGGTATCGATTCCTACTTCTTCAAGATCATTGTGTTTTCCTGAAACTCGAAGACATTTTTGAGTATCGGCAATTCTTTTGCTTTTTGGTGTTCCGTTGCCTAGAAAATATTCCTTAAACTGGGCCATTCCTGAGTTATTAAACATCAGGGTTGGATCATCTTTGAGTACAATTGGAGCTGATGGAACTATTAAATGTCCTTTACTTTCGAAAAAATCCAGAAATTGTTTACGTACGTCTTGTGATTTCATATAGTCATTGCGAGGAACGAAGCAATCCCATCCTCATTTTTAAGTTATTTACTTTACCTTAATTTCTAGCGAATTGCTGGAAAAGGCACAATATATATTTATTATTGAAAAAAGGGTGTAACAAATGAAACATTTATTAAATTTGTTCGACTAACAATTTTCAATTTGCAAAAATAGGGTATTTTAAAATATGGCGAAAGTAAAATATTATTACGATTCCGAAAATCTGGCTTATCGAAAAATAATAACAAAAAAAAGGAAGAAATTCGGATTTGCACTACTATTTATAGTAGCATCAGCTTTATTTGGTTTTCTAGCTTTTGTGGTTTTGCTTAACACGCCCTATTTTGAAACTCCAAAAAACAGATTACAAGCCCGAGAAATTGAAAATCTAAAGTTGAATTATGCTATTTTGAATAAAAAAGTAGATGAATTGGAAAATGGTCTTTCGGCAGTTGAAGACCGCGATAATAATGTGTATCGTGTCTATTTCAATACAGAACCTATTCCTGATGAAGAAAGAAAATCGGGTTATGCAGATGAAAATAGGTATAAACAATTAGAAGGGTTTGACAATTCACAGCTAGTATTGAATACTACAAAAAGAGTCGATATACTAAATAAGGAATTAGCAATACAATCTAAATCATTAGATTATATCTTGAAATTGGCGAAGGAGAAAAACAAACTATTGGCAGCAATTCCTGCGATTCAGCCAGTGAGAAATGAGAATTTAAAGCGAATGGCGTCAGGTTTTGGTTATCGTTCCGATCCTTTTACCAAGGCAAGAAAGATGCACGAGGGAATGGATTTTACTGCAAATACTGGTACTCCAATATATGCAACCGGTGATGGAATTGTTGCTCAAGCAGATGCTAGCGCATCAGGATTTGGAAATCATGTTGTAATTCGGCATGGTTATGGATATGAAACTTTATACGCTCATTTAAGCAAATACAAATGTAGAGCTGGGCAACGTGTAAAACGAGGCGATATTATAGGATATGTAGGCAGCACTGGAAGATCCGAAGGACCACATTGCCATTATGAAGTGCATCAAAACGGAAAAGTGGTTAACCCACTAAATTTTTATTATGGAAATATTTCGGCGGTAGAATACATTGCCATTTCAAAAATAGCAAACCAAGAAAATCAATCATTAGACTAATGCACATAGAATTATCACCAGACAAAAGATATTACAGCATTGGCGAAATAGCCAAAGCCTTTCGGGTAAATGCATCGCTTATTCGATTTTGGGATAGTGAATTTGATATTCTAAAACCCAAAAAAAATGCTAAAGGCAATAGAATGTTTACGCCTGAAGACATTAAAAATTTACAACTAATTTATCATTTGGTAAAAGAAAGAGGTTTTACGCTTGAAGGTGCCAAAACACATTTGAAAGAAGGTCAAAAGAAAATCTTGGATAAATATGAAATTATTAGTAAATTGGAAACGATAAAAATACAATTGCAGAATATTAAGAATGAACTTTAGATTTTAGATTACTAAGCCGGTTCGAGCAAAGCTCTCGGGTAACGATTTAAAATTGCAGATTTTAAAAACAGAAAATTAAACACTAAACTTTAAATTAAACAAAAATGGATTTTAAAAAATTTTTACCTTGGATTATTGTAGCAGTATTTGTTATTGGAATATACAACTGGGCTAGTGGTATTTATAATAATGCTGTAAGTTACGATCAAGATATAAAAGAAAGCTGGGGAAATGTTAATACAGCCTATCAAAGAAGGAATGATCTTATTCCAAATTTAGTAAGAACCGTAAAAGGTGCTGCAGACTTTGAAAAAAGCACTTTGACTGCTGTTATTGAAGCTCGTGCAAAAGCAACATCCATAACGATTGATCCCAAAAACATAACACCAGAGCAATTGACAGCATTTAATTCAGCTCAAAGCGGAGTAACTAGCTCCTTATCGAAATTATTGGTTTCAGTGGAAAGATATCCAGAATTAAAAGCAAATACAAACTTTTTGAAATTACAGGATGAGCTTGCTAGCACAGAAAATCAAATCTTAACAGCAAGAACACGTTTTAATGAGGCTGTTAAACCTTATAATAATAATATTAATACTTTTCCGAGAAATGTTTTAGCTGGAATGTATGGCCTGAAAGAGAAGCCTTATTTCGAAGCAGTAGCTGGAGCAGAAAAACCTGCTGAAGTAAAATTCTAAAAAAGATTTAAAATTTATGATTAACGATTTTTGATTGCAGATTTAAACATTTTGCTATGAAAAATCGTTACTCTTTAATCAAAAATATTTCCCATGTCAAAAGTCGAAGATTTTTTAACCAAAGAAGAAGAGCAAGCAGTAGTTGACGCTATTTGTATGGCTGAAAATAAAACTTCTGGCGAGATTAGAGTTCACATCGAAAAAACAACTTCCAAAAATCCTTATGAAAGGGCTTTAGAAGTTTTTCATGAATTGAATATGCATGAAACCCATCTTAAAAATGGTGTTTTAATTTATTTGGCTATTGTCGATAAAAAATTCGTTATTTGTGGAGACCAAGGTATAAACGAATTAGTTTCAGCAGATTTTTGGAACAGTACAAAAGAAGTGATGGCGGCTCAATTTAAAACCGGAAACTTCAAGCAAGGATTGATTGACGGCATCTTAAAAGCAGGACATCAACTAAGCGCTCATTTCCCTTGGGACGAAAATGACACTAATGAATTATCAAATGAAATATCAAAAGGGTAATGACTTTATATAAAAAAAATACTTCGATATTGGTGCAGCTTTTGGTTTGCTTCCTTTTTACACAAATCAGTTTTGGCCAGTTTTCAATCCCAGCAAAACCAGATTTGCAAACATCGGTTTATGATTATGCTTCTATTTTAAGCGCAACCGAAAAGTCGCAACTAGAAGAAAAACTAATTAAATATTCGGATTCGACCTCAACACAAATTGTTGTGATTACCATCGAAAGTCTGAAAGGCGAAGACGTGAGTCTATTAGCCACAAAATGGGCACAAACATGGGGTTTTGGTCAAGCCAAAGAAGATAATGGTGTTATTATCTTGGTTGCGAAACAAGAACATAAAATTGCCATAAATCCTGGTTATGGATTAGAAGATCGTTTGACCGCTGGTATAGGAGGAGAAATAATCCGAAATAGTATCATTCCAGAATTTAAAGTTGGAAGGTATTACAATGGCTTAGATAAAGGTGCTGATGCTCTTTTGGATGTTTTTAAAGGAAAATATAAAGGTACGCGAAAACAAACCAAACAAAAAGATTTTCCGATTTTACCAATTATCATTATCGTTGTTGTGTTGCTAGTTCTAATTTCTAGAAACAAAAATAGCGGAGGAAACAATGGAAATTCATTTGGCGGACCAAGTTTGATGGATGTACTAATCCTTAGTAGTTTAGGTCGCGGTTTTGGTGGAAGTGGCTCAGGTGGCTTTGGCGGTGGTGATTCTGGTGGTGGAGGATTTGGAGGCGGGTTTGGCGGCGGAGGATTCTCTGGCGGAGGTTCCAGTGGAAGTTGGTAAAATCAGATTGCAAGTTAAAATAAATTTACAAATTCAATTTTAAATAAATTATAATTCTTTTATTTACTGAAAAATATACAAATGCTTTCACATAAAACTAAATATGCTCTCAAGGCCTTATTATATTTAGCCCAACAGGAAGAGGGTTTCATTGCAAAAACAATGGATATTGCCAAAGGCGGAAATATTCCTAAAAAGTTTTTGGAACAAATCTTATTGGAACTAAAGAGAGGCCATTTTGTGAGTAGTAAACAAGGAAAATTAGGCGGCTATTATCTTGTAAAATCTAAAAATGACATCACATTAGCCGATATTCACCGATTATTTGATGGAGCAATTGCCTTACTTCCTTGCGCCTCAATTAATTTTTACGAACCATGTTCCGATTGCAAAACCGAGTCGGAATGCCTATTAAGACTAGGATTGGTGACTATTCGTGATAAAACTTTAGCCGCAATGGAAAGCATAACTATCGCTTCATTGATAAAAAA
>CANCPC010000107.1 GCA_947379965.1 Flavobacteriaceae bacterium
TCCTCTTTTGTACGGAATGAAACAAACTCATTATGTTTTATAAGCTCTAGAAATTCTTCAGGTCGTCCTTCTTCTTTCCAATATTTGAAGAACAATTTAAAATGGGCTTCTGTATCTATATCTCCATTTTCTTCATAAAGCGGTAATATATGGTTATAGATTTCATCTTTTAAACTAGGCTGTTTAATTCCAAAATCTTCAATAAATTCTCGTGATTTTTCATTTTTTAGAAACTCATCGTTGATTGTTTTGGTTGATGTGTTTAGATTATCGGAAGGTAAAAACAATATTTCGTGAAATTCTTTCCCCCTTTTTTCAAATGCAGGAACTGCTTTACGTTCTTTATTTAGAAAAATTGGTTTTGTTTTTACATCATTCCAATAAGAATTATTTTTTGAAAGATATTCGTAAAGTTTATGCAACCATTCATCACTTTGGCTTTCAATGAAATTTGCGTCTATATAGTTTAATAAATTGCTCATTTCATACCAATCATTGGTACAATCTTCTATGTACTCTCTTAATTCTTCATCTTTTCCAGTTTGGTTTCTAACTAAATTTCTAAATACCCACTTCGCATTTTCATCATCAATTAAAAGGGCTAATTGCTCATCTGAAAACAGATTAAGAATAGGATTATCTTGTGCCCAACATGCATAGTCCTTTTCAACATAATTATTAATCGTAGGTAACAATTCTTCACTTTCAAATTTTTCTTTTATTGCATCATAGAATGGTGCGAAAAACTTTGGCTTGTCTTGGTAACGATAATCAATCCAACCTTTCTCATAAAAGTCTTTTTTCTTGTACGGTATTATGTTCAATATACTATCGTCAATTAGCTTTAAGTCTTTTAATATTAATAAGCTGTCCGCAGCAAGTATAGAAAGATGGGTAATTAAAAATTCATTGAAGTTTTCTATAACAATATGCTCGATATTATTATCATCTTTTAATTTTAAACTTTGATTTTCTGGAATAGCCTCACGATTACTGTTTAGGAGGAATGGAGCGTGAATCAAAAAGTTTAAATTACTTTCTTGTTTTGTTGAAAAAAAGCAATAAGCACTTGAGTTTTCAATAGGTTTTAGTTTAAGTCCTTCAACCTTAAAGCCAATAGAATAATTAAAGTCTAAATTTATTTTGTTTCTATTTTCTCTAAAAACACGCGTGAAAATCAAATATTCCGTATTATCAGGTTTTAATTTTACTCTCTCATATTTAATATCACCATTAGTCTGTGTTTCAATATTTTTTTTAATATAAGCATTGCTTTCGTCACCAATAACCCATGATATTTCATTCAAATTTGACAAAAACAAAGAAGGATTGTCTAAATCTTTCAATTTACCTGAAATATCATTATATGCTTCAGTTTTAGATTTTACTTTATTATTGTCAGTTTGTTCTTCTTCACTGATAAAAGGAAAATAGAAAACAGTATCAATTTGTTTATTGTATTCAATATCTAAAATGGAGTTGTTTAATAAAGCAGGAACAATATAATCATGAATTTTGAACTGAAAGTTTGGGTCATAAATGTGAGGCGTTTTAGTATATTGAAATACTGCTTTAAAGCCAATTCCAAATTTACCAATTGTTTCTGAAATTTTTTTACCTGTTCTCCCAACAGCTGTTATTGCATTTATGTGCCCATTTTCATTATAGTTATCAATGTCACTGATAGTAAATGGGATTGTTCCATTATGCACAAAATAAAGTCCATCCTTTTTTAAAATAAATTTTACCGATGTGGCTTTAACATCTTCGGCATTTTGCAACAATTCGTAAATAAAATGAGCATCTTCTGAATAAATACCCTTAATCAAAACCTCCCACATCCCCTTATAATCTGGGTCTTGTGAAAGCTCTGCAAATTTTTTCCTTTTAATGGTTAGTTTGTCAAACCAAATTCTATGTTGCTCAGTCATTTTCAAAATATTTTTTTATTCAGCAATTTTAAATTCCTTAACATCTTTAAACCTCTATCATTCTATTAATCAATCTTAAAACCACTACTCAATAAAATTATCATTTAAATGCGAAATATAGTATTACAAGTAACAATTCAAAACCGTAAAAAAAGATTAAACCAAATTTAAAATCTTCTTTATTTTTACCCGATGTACTCTTGGCTATCAGCCAAGGAAAAAAAATAGCAATTAAAATTCCTATAAAATCAGACATATAATTTTTATTTTTTAGTTACACCTCTATCGTTCTATTCATCAATCTCGGCAACAGTATATCTCTCGCTTCTTTGAGTTTTTTGTTTTGATTTTTTAAACAATATTTTAGTTGAAGATTTTTCTTAAATATTAAGGAAAATTCATTTTGTAATTCAATTGAAGGGTTCGTTATTTTAATACTTTTAAAAGCACCATGATTTAAATCAGGTTGTGCAACTCCTGTCGCTAAGCCCTTAGCATAAGAGACAAAACTTGGAAATAACATTGTACTAAATAAAAAATAAGTATTAATATTTGCATTTGCAATTACCCTAAAGCAATTATTGTAAATCACTCCTTTTCGCCCCATAAAAGCGTGTCCAACTTGCCCTGTTCTACTAAAAATAATTTCTTCTTCATCAACAAGAAATTGTTTAGGAATTGAATTTTTCACAAATAAAGTTTCAGTATCATTAAATAAATCAGAAATTTTTAATAATGGGTATTCTGTTACTTCATTTGAAATATGGTGACCACTTTTTTTATTAAGTGCAAATCCTTGTCTTAGAGTAACAAGATTTTCAAGTTCAGTAATCTCCCACCCAACAGGCAAAACACTTTGAGCATCAAACTCTGTATGTTCATAATTAGGAAAACGAAAGTTAACAAACCATTCTTTGTAAATGTTTTGCACTGTCTCTTCTAATAACTTGATACGTTTGAGGTTATTTTCTATTAAATCATCGTAATTTGATAGAATGGATGCAATGCGTTTTTGGGTTTCAAGTGATTTTGGGTACGAAATAAAAACATTTTTTAAAACATTTCTATTTAAAGTAGGAACAGCAACTCCACCATTTAGAGATTTGAAATCCAAAGTTTGAAGCAAATAATAAATGAATTTAGGGTGATTCCCTTGAAATTCTTTTACCCATAAAGTTGTGTTATGCGCCCAAAAATCTTCATTTAGGTATTGAAAAACGCCAAGTGTTCCTGAACGTCCTGTTACAACACAAGGTGATTTTACTTTAAACTCATTATGAAAGCCAATTATACCTGTTGAACCTACGACAGGAAAATCGCCAACTTTAAAATCAGTTTTTGGTAAATCAAAACCTCTTTGAAAAATTATGATATTATCTAATGATTTTACTTCCCAACTCATAACCCCAATTCATTAAGATTAATCTGAATCTGTTCAGCCAATGTAATGGCTTCTTCGTTCAAACTTTGCAGTTCTACTTTTATTTCTGCCATTCTTTCTTCATAATCAAAATATTCGTCTATTTGAGGCGCAACGCCTACATAGCGTCCTGCGGTGAGGCTGTAATCATTAGTGGCTATTTCTTCTTTAGTAACTACCTTACATAAACCAGCAATATCTGCATATTCACTTTTTGGGAAACGGCTTACTAACCAATGGGCTTCTTTATTAAAATAAAGCACTTGGTCAATGGTGTGGCTAAAGTCAACAAAGTCCAACTCCATCAGCTTTAGTTGGTCTAACACTTGCTCTTTCCATTCTTTTTGCTTTCTCAAATAGCCTTCTTTTCCAGCTTCTTTTACAAAAGCGTTTATGGCTTTCAAGAAGTTGTTATAGGCACGTTTTCCTTTCTTTAATTGGTCAGTATCATCCTTCGTCAAAGTCAGTAATACATAGGTGTTATTGTAGGTTAGTTTTGTTTTTGAAAAAGCGGTGGCTAATTGCATAATACTTTCAATATCATCGGCATCAAAGGTTTCGTTCCATTGTGCTAAAGTGGCTTTGGGCAATAGTTTTTCAAAGGTAGTTTGAAGTCCTTTGTTGAATTTATCAGCCAAACTATTCGCTTGTGCGGTGATTTGGCTTAAATGGTCGTTAATAGTCGAGAAGTAATGCGAAACGGTTTTGTCAAACACTTCTCGTTTGCCTCTATACAATCCTACAACGGCTTGAATGTTGGCTAACTGCTCGGGCGTGAAATCGTGCAAATTAGAAGATACTTTGCGATACACATCTCTCAAGTCAAGCATTAAGGTTTGGTTGGCTCTGTGAGCATCTTTTTCCTTTTCTCTGTCAAAGAACCAAAGCGTACAAGGCAAGGAACGAGTATAGAAGAATTTAGTTCCAATGGAGACCATCACATCTACCGCACCTGTTTCTACTATTTTTTGGCGAATGTCTTTCTCTGAATGTCCTGCATCCGAAGCCGAAGAAGCCATAACAAAACCTGCTCTTCCTGTTTCGTTAAGCAATGAATAAAAATATTGAATCCAAAGGTAGTTTCCGTTGTCGTTTTTGGGTAAGCCAAAAGGCAAACGTGGGTCTTTCTTCACGCTGTCTTTGCTTTTATCTACACCATCCACATTAAACGGAGGATTTGCCATTATAAAATCACATTTTCCAACCAAGTCGTGTTTATCTTCATAAAACGTGTTTCCTTGCAGGATGCTTCCTTCCAATCCGTGAATCGCCATATTCATTTTGGCTAATCGGGTATTGGTGTCGGCTTTCTCTTGTCCATAGAATGTCACTTTGTTCGATGGGTCAACGCCTTCTTCCTCTTCAATAAAGTGAGCCGTTTGCACAAACATACCTGCTGAACCTACGGCAATATCAGCAACGATTCCGTGATTGGGTTGGATTATTTTTACAATCGTGTTTACCAAAGACGGAGGAGTAAAAAACTCGCCACCTTCTTGCGCTCCAATCATTGCAAACTTGTTCAAGAAGAACTCATAGATTCTTCCGAAAACATCACCTGAAACATCGTTTAGTGATTCGTCATTAAAAACACGAATGAGGCGTTGTAAGAGGTCTTTGTCGAAAAGATTGTATTCTTTAGGCAAAACACCTGACAAGTTCTCATATTCGCTCTCTATGTTTCGCATCGCTTCATTGATGTATTCGCCTAAGTCGGCACTATCAGGAAGATTGGCTATAGTAGTCCATTGTGCCGTTTCGTTTAAGAAAATAGCTTTGGCGGTAAGGAAGTCATTTTTTTCAATTGGTCGCACTCCACGAACAGGATGCACGGGTAAGTTTTTTTCAATTTGGATTTTGGCAAGTATAAATCTATTGTAGGCTTGTCTTAAAAATATTAACCCTAATACTGGAAAGCTATATTCTGATGCGGTCAGTTTACTGTTTGCTCGTAAATCGTCTGCGGTTTTCCAAAGTCTTGTTTCTAATTGCTTGAGTTGTTCTGCTGTCATTAAAAGTTTAAATAGTTTTATAAAAAGTTAAAATTAGGGATAAAGTCTTGATAAATACCTGATTTCCCTTGTTATTTTTGAAGGGTTTTGAAGAAAGAATTATCCAAATAGATTTGATAATAAGAAAATGAGCCCAAGAATAATAGTAAAATTGACATCATTATTTTTTATTATTTTTTAGATAATTTATAAAATCTATAATATTAAACACATTTTTGGAAATAACTATTCTTTCAATTTTCCACCTTTGTAATCTTCTTTTTTGACCGTTTTATTTGTTTTTAAATCTATATATATAGTTTTTCCGTTACGTTTTCCTTCCTTTATTTTTCTATATTCTTTAATGTTTTTTTCAACATCTACATATTCAAATTCTCCTGAGAACAAAGAATTGTCTAATTTCAAATACAATTCTTCAATAACTGCATTGTCAATATATTTTTTTTCTATTTTAACGTTTTGGTCGTAATAATAAAATGTCCATGTATCAATTTTGTTTTCTTTATATAATTTACCTTTAATTATAGGTTCGTTATTCAACGTAGTCAATAGAAATTCACCATCCGTATAACCTAAGCTTCCGTCAGATTCTTTATATGTCTTCATCAAAAAATTTAATTCAAAATTATCATCATTTTTAGTATCATTTTTCAGCCAATATTCTTTTAAAACCATACCGTCATTTAAGTATTCCGTTTGATTAACCTTCAAGTAATCATCGTTTCGTTTTATTATATCATATTTAAAATTTCTTTTAATCCCTAAACTATCGTTAACTATTAGTTGTTTTAATTTACCAAGTTCAAATTGCATTATATTTATTGGTTTGTAATTATCGTTATATTCAATAACTTCTCCATTAAGCAGCCCCAATTTATAATTTGATTCCTTCTTGATTATATTACCTTTATTGTAAGCAAACCATTTACCTTCGCATACACCATTAACATACTGTCCCTTCAAAATTAATTGATTTATTGAATCTCTTAATTCATAATTTCCATTTAATTTTCCATCTTTATAATAGGAAGTTTCATTTAATTTATGAAAAATAAATTTAGAACAGCTATCCATTTTAACACCAATGCCATTAACTTCATTACAAGGATATTTAGTTTCTTCTTTATAATAAAAACGTTGCGCTTTCCCATTTAATTTTCCGCTTAGATATGTCTCTTTTGCAATTATTTTTTTTGCATAAATTTCGGGATTTCCATTTTGTTTTATATAATTTGGATTATAAAAATTCCACTCACCATCTTCTAAATCTTCTATGAAATTTCCTTCTGCACTTAAACTTCCCGATAATGTGTAATTTTTCCAAAAACCCACTTTTTTTCCATCTTTATACTGCCCTTCTTCAGTTAATTTCAAATCAGGAATATTTGTATTGATTATCCCCCCAATTATTGATTTTTTAAAATCTATGTAAACTTTGTAATTTCCATTAAGTTTTCCTGATTTATAATTACCAACAATAAGGCTGTCTCCTTTTGCTTCTTGAAATTGCCCTTCTTTAATATCTTTTAAATAATTGGTATAGTTAATTGTTTTAGCTGTTTTACCATCAATATAATATGTTGTCCAAGTACCATTTTTTTCGTTATTTATAAATTGACCAATTTCTTTTGAATAAAGGTTATTTGTAGTATCATCATAATAAAAACCAGTGTACAAGCCATTTTTCAAATCCGCTTTATAATTAGCGGTATATGATATTTTATTATGTTCAAAGTAAGTTAGCAAACCATTTTTTTTATCATTGCTCACATTGTATTCTGCAGTCTTTGAACCATTTTCATCATATTCAATTACTTTCCCATTCAATATATCATTACTATAATTTGAAATTTTTTTAATATTTCCGTTTTCATAGTAAAATTTAAATGCTCCATTTAATTTACCGTTTAATAAACTATACTCTGACTTAATGGTATTATCATCATAATACTCTGTTTTCTTTCCATTATCATTATCAAATATTCCTGATTTTTTTATTAGGGTTATATTATAAGCAGTTATACTTCTTTCTGCCCATTCTTCATCTTTTCTTTTTGAGTTTGATATTATCAATGTATAACCTAAATTAGCATAAGAAGATATGACTTTTTCGTCTTCAATTTTACTGTCTATTAATTTAAAACCATTTGAAACCAAAGAATTTTGAATTAAAAGATATGATGTTTTATTAAAAACTGAATAAGATATTTTATTGGGGTATTTATCAAAGGTGTACAAATAA
>CANCPC010000108.1 GCA_947379965.1 Flavobacteriaceae bacterium
GGAATGAATTAGTCAAAGAAAAATTAAATTATATCAATAAATTTACTTTTCTAGGGTACAATCCACCTTTTGAAGTTCTCAATAGACGGAATGAAGTTGTAGTTGAGTTAGTTAACTTTAAATTGTAATTCAACAAAAAAACACTTAAATGAAAAAAATGTTTTTACTTTTTATTGTTCGTTTGTGTTTTGTAAGTGTAAAATCTCAAAACATCCCTATGACTTTCCATAATGGGTCTTTTCATTCCATCCTAAGCTTTTAGTGATTGAAAAGGTTAGATAAATTATCCTTAGATGCTATAACCTTTATAACTATTTAATTTCGGAAAAATAATTGTTTTACCAGTGTTATGATTTCAAATAGAATAATAAATATCAAAATACGGTAGACCCATTTTTTGACATTTTCTAGATGTGCAATTTTACTTCCCCAGTAACCTCCAAAAAAACTTCCCACAGACATCATCAATCCAATTTCCCAATTGATTAAACCATTAAGCGCAAAAATTAATAGAGAGACAAAGCTTATTAGTATCAAAAGGAAATTTTTAATGGGATTTGCTTTTGTCAAATCAAATCCGCATCCAAGTATTAATTCGAATAATATCAAAATCGCGGAATCCAAAACATTAAGTCCTGCCCATATTCCGATAAGAAAAAAAACAATTCGGTTCTTGATTGTGATATTAATTTTGATCAAACTTCTACCTTTCAAAATTTTCCTTGAATTAGTAGTAATTAGTAGTAATGAAAATACCATGGCGAATAAAAGAACCCATTGGATTTTTGTTGAATCAATATAGTTAGTCCATAGAGTACCCACTATCACACCCAAAAATAAAGGGATAGAAATCGATAAAGTTTTAGACCAAATTATATCTTTTGACTGTTGAAAATTATATACTGATATTGTTGATCCAACTAAAATTGGTAATCTGTTTGTAGCATTTGCAATGGATGGAGGAACACCAAAAAAAATCATAATTGGCAATGTTATCGCAGAGCCACTGCTAGCAAGTGTATTCATTAATCCACTGAGAAGTCCACAAAACAAAAAAAGAGTTGTTGCATATACGTCCATAATTGTTAAAAAATATTAGATCAAAAAAACATAAAAAACGCAATATAGTATTTTTACAAATTTAAAATCAAAGATAAATAAATGATTTCTGGGATTATACTGGGGTCAAAAGAATTCTTTTTCACTCAAAAGCAGTAGCTCCAATCTTATTTTTATATTTGTAATGGTCGGGGTTTATTTTAACCATTACATAAAGAACCTAAACTTTAAAAAATATTCTTCAGTTTTATATCTAGTATACATTATGATTTCAAATAAAAACACTTTTAGTTTTCTTTGTATATTTTTTTTAGTTATCAATTTATATAGTCAAGATAGTGAAGTCCCCTTTAAGGTAAAATCACTTTTTGATTTGAATCAGCCAAAAACTGTAGGCCTTTCTTTTGCAAAAGGACTAGAAACAATTACACTATTTTCTCCCAAAGAGAATGAAAACAAATACAATCATGGGGTCGTGTTGTTCCCGTACAAAGGGAAACTTTATGCTCAATGGCAAAGCTCATCTGTAGATGAAGACAGCCCGGATACTCAGGTTTATTATAGCAGCAGTTCGAATGGAAAAGATTGGAATACCCCAATTGCTCTAACTCAAAAGTGGAATCAAGGAATAAAAACTAGCGGAGGATGGTGGAGTGATGGAAATACTCTCGTGGCTTATATATGTGTTTGGCCAAAGGATAATAAAGGTCGCAAAGAAGGGTATACAGAATATAGCACCTCTACCGATGGTATTCATTGGAAATCGCCAAAGCCGATTGTAAATAGTAATGGTCAACCTATACTTGGAATTATTGAGCAAGATATTCATGCGCTACCAAATGGCCGACTCATTACCGCTTTTCACATGCAACCTGGCTTAATTGCTACCCCTTTTTATACCGATGATTCACAAGGTATTTCTGGATGGAAAGCTGGAATAATGAAAAACATGCCCTCTACAAATTATACTATAAGTAGAGAAATTGAACCTAGTTGGTTTTCTAGAAAAGATGGTGCTATTGTAATGATTTTTCGGGATCAAAATAATACTTTCAAGAAACTCGCCTCCATTAGCAAAGACAATGCAATAACTTGGACTACTCCATTACTTATAGACACCCCGGATTCAAGAGCCAAACAAAGTGCTGGGAATTTACCCAACGGAATAGTATATATGGTGAATAATCCTTCTGGAAATAAAGATCGATTTCCGCTAGTTATTACGCTTAGTAAAGATGGATTTCTTTTTGACAAAGCCTACTTATTGCGAAGTGGAGGGGATGAACTTCAACCCTTGAGATACCCCGGAAAATATAAAAGAATAGGTTATAGTTACCCCAAAAGTGTTATTTGGGGTGATTACCTCTATGTATCCTATGCCACCAACAAAGAAGATGTTGAATTAACCCGAATTCCAATAAATAATTTACTTTATAAATAGGAATACGTACTATTTATATTCCTCTTTAATTGAAGTTTACTATACTTCGATTGGAGTTAGTTTTGCTACTCTCCAACTAAAAATAAGGTTAAAGCAATTTTTTTTAAGTTTTTTCTTATACTAATTATAAAGTAGTATAGTTAAACCCTTTAAGAATGTCTTGTAACGATTAAATTTCTGATAAATTTTATTTATTTATTTATTTGCATTCGTAAATTATCAATAATTGAACATTTTACCTATGAAAAAAAATACATTTATCAAATTGGGATTTCAAAGTATCCTTTTATTAGCATGTTTTAACACTTTTGCTCAAGAGGGTGATAAAAATGTAAAACAAAAAATTACCGATGAAAGGGGAAGAACAATTTTGACCACTTTTAATGAAAATTCAACCTATAAGTCAAGTGATTCGGATCAAATTTTTAAAGATCAACTTCAATTAAACCCGAATTCAAGTTTCCGAAAAACATCTTCAGAATCAGATCCTTCGGGGTTATTACATGAAAAATTTCAACTTTTTCACAATAATTTAAAAGTCGAATTTGCGACTTATACACTTCATTCTAAAAAGGGGGCATTGGTTTCGATGGCAGGAGAATCGTATTCAACTGAAAATGTAAATACTACTCCAAAATTAACCAATCAAGAGGCTTTTAACAGAGCGTTAAATCAAATAGGAGCTAAATCTTATTTGTGGGAAGATGCTGCTGAAGCTGCTGCGTTCAATTATTCTAAACCTCTGGGCGAATTAGTTTTGCTTCCTAATTCGGAAAATCAAACTTTAAAACTAGCTTACAAATTTGATATTTATGCTACTAATCCGGTTAGCCGTGGTGATATTTACATTGATGCGATAACAGGAGAGGTTCTATTTTATAATGCTATAATAAAACATTTAGGGGCATTTAGTCATGGGAAATCAGGATTAAATTTAGAAAAAACAACTGCAAAAAAGAGTAGCATTTTACTAGCTGCAAATGCAGACACTAAATATAGCGGAACCCAATCTATTCAAACTTCTTTAAGTGGCACTTCTTATATTTTAGCGGATGCAAGTCGAGGTTTAGGTATTTCTACGTTAAATTTGAAAAAAGGAACTAATTATACAACAGCTGTTAATTTTACAGATGTCGATAACAACTGGACCGCTTTAGAATATAATAATGCCAATAAAGATAATGGCGCATTAGACGCGCATTGGGGTGCCGAAAAAACATATGATTATTGGTCTACTGTTCACGGAAGAAATAGTTACAACAATGCAGGAGCAGCTATCAAAAGTTATGTTCATTATAGTTCTGCCTATGACAATGCATTTTGGAACGGTAGTGTAATGACCTATGGAGACGGTAGCGGAACTTATTTTGATATTTTAACGTCTATTGATGTGGCCGCTCATGAAATTGGACATGCAGTTTGTACTAGCACTTCAAATTTGACATATCAAAAAGAATCAGGCGCTATGAACGAAGCCTTTTCAGATATTTGGGGCGCTTGTGTGGAATATTTTGCAGCGCCAAATAAAGCCACTTGGTTAATTGGGGAAGATATAGAAAGAAGAGCGGGTCATTTATCATTGCGCTCTATGAGTAACCCAAAAACCGAATTACAACCCGATACTTACGGAGGAACCTATTGGAGCTCTGTAAATTGCACGCCTACATCGGCGAATGATTATTGTGGCGTACATACCAATAGCGGCGTATTGAACCACTGGTTTTATATTTTGGCCATGGGTAAAGTAGGAACTAACGACATTAAAAGTTCGTATAATGTAACTGGTATCGGTATTGATAAAGCCGCCAAAATTGCCTTTAGAACCGAAAGTGTTTATTTAACAGCCAATTCAACTTATGCAAATGCAAGAACCTACGGGATTCAATCTGCAACAGATTTATATGGTGCAAATTCTCCGGAAGTAATTGCAACTACAAATGCTTTCTACGCTGTGGGAGTTGGGGCTGCTTATACTATTCCTGATACTATAGCGCCAACTGCCCCAACAACTTTGTTGGCGTCGGGAACCACTGAAAATTCAACAAATTTATCTTGGATAGCTTCTACAGATAATGTTGCCGTCTCAGGATACAACATTTATCAAGGAACAACATTAATCGGATCATCAACCTCAACAAGTTATAGTGTGGTAGGACTAACTCCTGCTACAACTTACGGCTTTTCTGTAAAAGCAAAAGACGCTGCAGGGAATTTATCTATAGAGAGCAATGTTGTTACAGAAACAACTTTAGTTCATGTTCCTGACACGACTGCGCCAACCGCACCAACGTTGACCGCTACAGGAACCACATCGACTTCAACAAATTTATCATGGACAGGCGCAACCGATAACATTGGGGTTACTGCTTATGAAATTTATCAAGGGACTACATTAAAAACGACTACAACTTCAACTTCCTTTACTATAACCGGATTGTCAGCCGCAACAGCCTATTCTTTTTATATTGTAGCTAAAGATGCTGCAGGAAATAGTTCTATTGCAAGTACTCTAATTAATGTAACAACATTAAGTCCAATTACCTATTGTACGTCACTTGGTAGTAACACTACTAGAGAAAAAATAAGCAAAGTTGTTATAGGAACTATTAGCAATGCTTCAACTGGAACTGCGGGCTACGAAGATTTCACTGCTGTTGCCACAAATGCAGTAAGGGGTAAAGCCTATACCATCACGATAACACCTACTTGGACATCAACAAAATACAAAGAAGGGTATGCCGTATTTATAGATTATAACGGAAATGGCGTTTTCACTGATGCTGGAGAAACCGTTTGGACTAAAACTGCTTCAACAACATCTCCCGTAAGCGGGACTTTTACTATTCCCGCAACGGCAGCATTAGGTGCTAAAAGAATGCGTATCGCTATGAAGTACAATGCTATTCCAACTTCTTGCGAAACTTTTTCTTACGGACAAGTAGAAGATTATACAATAAACGTTACGCTGACTAGTGCCGGTTTAATTGGCAATAATACAATCGCGTTATTAAGTAATAATTCAGAACTGGAATTTACTTTATATCCAAATCCAACCGAAAATATTTTGAATGTTTTTTTATCCAATGAAAACAAAACTTCAGATGAAAATGCTACATATGAAATCCTAAATGATTTAGGACAGGAAATAAAATCAGGAAATCTTACTAATGAAGGTATTGATGTAAGTGAATTAACTTCAGGGATCTATATTTTAAATGTAAAGAATAGTCAACATTCAGGTTCTAAAAAATTCATTAAAAAATAAAAACTCAAATACAATACTAAATTGGATTTTCTATTCCATCAAAGGATTAAGTTTTAAATTCTTGAGTGATAAAATCAGAAAGCCTTTACAGCAATGTAAGGGCTTTTTTGATTTTAAGTTCCATTCAATAAGGAAAAGGAATTGTATTTATTTTATATCAACTCCTTATTTTACAGCCTAAAACCGGGGTAAAAACGATTTTTAACGCCTGGAAAAAATAACAGTTCTTCCATTTTCTATTAAAAAAAAAATACCTTTTTTGAGCGTTTTTTATAAGTTAAACGAGTTTTTAGGTTATTTAACAGATTTATTATTTTGTTTAACTGTTTAAAAATAGTTTTGGGGTATCTAATTTGAAATAACAGTAAGTTAATTTTAAAAATTATAAATCTATGAACAAAAAATTATTTTTAAGTATTGTATTTGCTTTACTACTAAGTGTAACAAATACGTTTTCTCAAGATGGAGGTTCTAACAGAGAAGGAAACTCCAACAATCAAGAAAACTGGAACAATCAAGGAAACTCAAACAATCAAGGAAACTCCAATAATCAAGGAGTGGCACCAGCGCCTGTTTGTAGTAACACAGGTTTTACTACCTACTCAATTGTTAGTTGGGGTGTGTCTTGCAGCTCGGGGAACCAAAACGGTGGTGAAAACCAAAACGGTGGGAATAATGGGAATAACTCGAATACCGCTGCTTGTTATCGTAATGCAAATTTTTCAGCTGCATTCCCAAATGGTTTAACTATCGGCTGTAGTAATAAAAAAACTACCTTAACATCTGCAGCAGCTGTTGAAGCATTTCTTCCATCTAGATCTAGAGGTTCTGCAAAATTATTAAGCAGAATTTCAACAAATCCTAGCAATAGTAATTCTAATATATTTGCTGAACAGTTAGTGACATTGACGCTAAATGTTGGTTTTGATTCGTATGATACAAATTTTGCTAGCAATTCAGGTAAATTATCAAATTTAGTAATTACAAGCGGAACATTTAAAGGAGTTTCTGTAGATGCTTTTTTAAAAATAGCTAACGATATTATTGGAGGTTGTTCAACTTCATATTCATTAAATGATGTATATAGAACGACTTCATCTATTAATTCGAATTATATTAATGGAACCAATAAAGGATATTTAGATTGTCCTTCAAGTAGCAATAATAGTAATAGGTTTGGAATTACAAATGATAATACTGTTACAATTGATAAAGATGTAAGTTGTTTTGGCAACTTAGATGCAAAAGCAACAGTTTCAGTTATAAATGGAGTTGCTCCCTATGTCTATTCTCTTGATAGCGGTGCAACCTCTGGAAGTATTAATAGTACATCATACCAATTTACTGGTTTAGGTGCAGGAGATTATACATTAACTGTTAAAGATCGTAATAATAATATCGCAACTAGTGTTTTTACAATAAATGAGCCAGATGAATTAATTTCTTCTTCAACTAAAGGGGCTATTCTTTGTAATGGTGGAACTACAACAGTAACCGTTTCTGCAATTGGTGGAACTGCTCCTTATACAGGAACAGGTGACTTCACAGTAAGTGCAGGTGATTATTCATACACAGTAACAGATGCTAACGGTTGTACTTCAACTACATCTGGAAGCGTTTCTCAACCAACTGTATTGGAAGCTTCTTCGACTAAAGGGGCTATTCTTTGTAATGGTGGAACTACAACAGTAACCGTTTCTGCAATTGGTGGAACTGCTCCTTATACAGGAACAGGTGACTTCACGGTAAGTGCAGGTGATTATTCATACACAGTAACA
>CANCPC010000109.1 GCA_947379965.1 Flavobacteriaceae bacterium
CAAATGATATTGATTCGAATATTTCCAAAAATAACAACAATTGCTGGCGTTATAATTGCTTTGGTGATTGTTTTATCCCTTTCTGTTAGCATTGGCTATGGGTATTTTTTGGTTTTTGAAAAAAAATTAATTTCAATAATCAAGACAATTTTAACTAAGTAAATTATGAATTTCTTTATTATCATTTTAGTTGTTGTACTAGGTTATCTTTTCATTTCAAGTTTTAAAGACAAAATTTCGGAAGCTAATTTGAATACGCTAAAAAAATTGTTTGTTTTTCATCTTATATTTGGTACTTATTTTTGTTTTTTTGTATTAGGAGATTCAGTTGGTTATTGGAAAATGGCAAAATACATGTCTCACTCTGATTTTATAAAATCATTTACAGAAGAACAAGGCACTTATTTTATTTATGCCCTAAATTATTATCCTTCCAATATATTAAATTTATCATATTTTACGGGTACAATGCTCTATAGTTTGATTGGTTTTATGGGGCTGACCTATTTTTATGTAATAGCTGTAAATTTGATTCCAAATAATCCCGAATACAAAGGGTATTCTTTATTTCCTATGCTTTTTTACCTACCTAATTTACATTTTTGGAGTTGCGCAGTTGGTAAGGATAGCCTATTGATTTTTTGTATTGCAATTTTTGTTTACGGATTAATGCTACCATTCAAGCGGATTCCGATGATTGTTTTGGGACTATTACTAGCCTATTTAATTCGGCCTCATATCACTTTGTTTATGCTTTTAGGATTTGGAATGGCCTATTTTTCAGGACGAAATATATCTGTTGTTAGAAGAGCTTTGTTCATTGGAATAATGATTAGTATTTCCTTTGCAATTCTACCATCGGTAATGAAATTTGCTAAAATTGAAGAAGCATCTGTTGAAAGTTTTGATAAATTTTCAGAAGGAAAGTCGGCTTTATTAAGTAGATCTCACACTAGTTCTGCAATCGATATAACAAATTATCCTTTACCTTTAAAGGTTTTTTCTTTTTTGTTCCGGCCTTTCTTTTTTGATATCAATGGGATTCCTGCATTAATAGCCTCTTTTGAAAATTTTATATTATTAATTTTAACAATAACGGTATTAAGAAACAAACCCATACTATCTTTTAGGAAAGCCCCTTTTGTTATTCAAGGTTTAGTTTATTTTTTAATCATTGGGACTTTTGCCTTTTCTCAATCATTAGGAAACATTGGGATTATGATTCGAATGAGGAATATGTTTTTGCCCGGTTTGATTATTTTTATTTATTGGCATTTCTCTTATCGGCAATCAATAAAATCAGAAATATAATTTGTTTTCAATTATAAATATATAATTTAGTAATCCCCAATATATATTATTCCAATTTAAATAATTTTTTAATGTTTTAATTCTAATCTTACATTAAAAGAATTCTAATTTTTTTTAAATTGAATAATTTTTTATAATATAGATTTTCAAGTAAAATGATAATGAATTCCATTAATTCTAAATTAATCCGTATAACAACGGTCCCCATTTCATTAGATAAGTTATTAGAAGGACCACTTAAATATATGAATTCCTTTTATAATGTAACGGCAATTTCCTCCGAAAAAGAAAATTTAAAAAATATTGGAATCAAAGAAAATGTACAAACATTTTCTATAGAAATGTCTCGTAAAATAACCCCAATACTTGATCTAATTGCAGTTTTCAAATTAGTCTTATTCCTTATTAAAGAAAAACCCCTAATCGTTCATTCCCACACCCCAAAAGCTGGAATAATAGCAATGATTGCATCAAAATTAGCAGGCGTCCCAATCCGATTACATACCGTTGCTGGATTGCCATTGATGGAAACAAAAGGATTGAAGCGGAAGGTATTGGAAAATGTAGAAAAGCTTACCTATTCGTGCGCATCAAAAGTATATCCTAACTCTAAGGGCTTGTATGATTTTATTGTTACTAATAATTTTACCAAACCAAGCAAGTTAAAAATCATTGGTAACGGAAGTTCAAACGGAATAAATACAGACTATTTTTCTCCCGATGAAGTTTCTCAACTGCAACAAGAAATAGTAAGAAGCAAATTGGGAATTCATGCGGAGGATTTCGTTTTTATATTTGTCGGTCGGTTAGTTGGGGATAAAGGAATTAATGAATTGGTCCAAGCTTTTAAGAAGTTAACAAATAAAAAAGCTAACTTAAAACTAATCTTAGTTGGAATGGAAGAAAAACATTTAGACCCACTTCACATAGCTACACAAGATGAAATAATAGCCAATGAAAACATTCTTTTTGTGGGTTTTCAAAAAGATATTAGACCCTATTTAGCCATCAGTAAAGCTTTAGTTTTCCCCAGTTATCGCGAAGGTTTTCCAAATGTAGTCTTACAAGCAGGTGCAATGGGCTTGCCTTCAATCGTGACCGATATAAATGGGTGTAATGAAATAATTATCGATCAAAAAAACGGAATTATTATTCCTGTAAAAAATAGCGTAGCAATTGAAAATGCAGTTGATAGAATGATAAACGAAAAAGGTTTATTCAATACCCTTCAATCAAATGCACGAGAAATGATAACATCAAGATATGAGCAAAAAGTAATTTGGGAGGCTATTTTAAAAGAGTATAAACACGAAGAACAAGTGTTTATTAATGAAAATAAAAAAAATGTATAATACGTATATAAAACGATTTTTTGATTTTTGTTTTGCTTTTTTTGGACTAATCCTATTGAGTCCAATATTTTTAATTATTGTCCTCTTATTGTTTTTTTCGAATGGAAAAAATATTTTTTTCTTTCAAAAACGCCCAGGTTTGAAAGGCAAACTATTTACTATTGTTAAATTCAAAACAATGAACGACAAAAAAGATAAATCAGGAAAATTGATGCCTGATGAACAAAGGCTCACTACAATAGGGATTTTAATTCGTAAGACCTCATTAGATGAAATTCCTCAATTAATTAATGTCATTAAAGGAGAAATGAGTATGGTAGGACCAAGGCCATTATTACCCGAATATTTAGATTTATATACTGATTCTCAAAAAAGAAGGCATGAGGTAAAGCCTGGCATAACGGGTTGGGCACAAATTAATGGAAGAAATGCAATTGATTGGAAAACAAAATTCGAATTCGATATTTGGTATGTTGATCATCAATCTTTTATATTAGATCTTAAAATTATATATAAAACTCTGCTAAAAGTATTAAAATCGGAAGATATTAATGCCACAAATAGCGCAACAATAGAACGATTTTATGGAAACTAAAAAATTATATGTTTTTGGTGCGAGCGGCCATGGTAAAGTAGTGGCTGAATTAGTAAAAAGTACTCATTCTAGAATTGAAGCATTGATCGATGACGCACCCAAAACATCAAGTACTGGCGAAATTCCTATTCTAAACACAAAGGAGTTAGTGCCACCACAATCGGATGTAGCAATGATTATTGCCATTGGAAACAATGCTATACGAAAAGAAATCAGTTTTAGATTTAGTGATTATAATTTTTTTACAAGTATTCACAAAACTGCCTTCATTTCTCCATCAGCAACTGTTGGACTGGGTACAGTGGTGATGATACATGCAATTATTAATTCGGATGCCAAAATAGGAAATCATGTTATTATTAATACGGCAGCTATAATAGAACATGAATGTAATATTGAAGATTTTGTACATATTTCACCAAAAGTAACTTTGTCCGGAAATGTTAGCATTGGTTTAGGATCGCATATAGGCTCCGGAGCTATCGTAATTCAGGGAGTTAGAATTGGAAAATGGTGTACTATTGGAGCGGGGGCAGTTGTTATTAATGACATTCCTGACGGTGCAACTGTTGTGGGTAATCCTGGGAAAATTATTAAACATACCCCAATATTAGAATCTTAAAATATACAAATTAATACTATTTTATTTGACATCAATTATAAGAGTTTTATAGCTTCCGTTTATTGTATAGAGTTTATAAAAAAAGCAAAGATTACGATTGTACTCTTTGCTTTTTTTGTTTGAATAACCTTAATTTCTTATTTTCTTAATTGTTTTTTTTAACCATTTCCTAAATTCCTTGCGCATGGATTTTGGCTTTTTACTATCATTATCATACCCATAATTATACCCATAATTATACGAATAATTATATCCATAACCATATCCTTTATTTTGCCCTACATTATTTAAAATGATACCCATGTTTTTTATACCGTTTAATTTCTTTAAGTTAGAGATAAATTTAAACAATTTTTTTTCTGTAAAATTAGCACGCGTTACATAAAGTACAGTGTCTGCAAGATGGGTTATTAATGTTGTATCTGCAACTAATAATGTTGGTGCAGTATCTACAATAACATAATCATAATCTTTTTTAATATCATTTAATAAAGACTCAAATCTTCCATTTGATAATAATTCAGCAGGATTTGGAGGAATAGCACCAGAGAAAATGATGTCAAAACTCAAATTTGAATCAATAGTATGTAAAGTCTTAATATCATTAATTTTCAAAGTTGAATCATATAAATAATTGGTAACACCTGATAAATTATATCTAACCAAATTTAATTCTTTATGTAATTGCGGATTTCTTAAATCCGCACCTATCAAAATTACTTTTTTGCCTAAAGTAGATAGGGTTACCGCTAAATTTAAGGCAATAAATGTTTTTCCTTCCCCTTTTATTGTTGAAGTAACAAATACAACAGAGCCAAGGCCATTATCGTTTACAGGGTTGATATAATTGATGTTATTTCGAAGAATTCTAAAAGATTCTGATAATATAGAGCGATCTAAAAATGAAATGATTTTATTTTGAGATTCTATATGAGGAATTTCAGCAACTACAGGAATATTTGGAATTAGTTCTTCCACATCCTCTTTATTATTTATTTTATTATCTAATAAATAATATATATAGAGTACAATAAGGGGTAATAATAATCCTAAGAATAAAGCTCCAAGAAATATTATATTTCGTTGAGGTGCAATAGGATTTGGAGTTGGAATTGCATAATCAACTACTTTTATTGTGGGATTTGTTATGGCTAAGTTAATAGAAGCTTCTTCTCTTTTTTGCAATAATAAAATATAAAGTGTTTCTTTTATTGTTTGTTGTCTTTCAATTGAGTGTATTCCTTTTTCAGTAAAAGGCACTTTGGAGTATTCAGTTATATCTATATCACTTGATTTACTTAATTCATTTAAATTGTATTGTAAAACATTTTGGTAACCAATTATAGATGCTTTTATATTGTTTTTTATTTGCAAGGCAACATTCCCTGATTCTTCAACCAAAGGATTAGATTCTCCCCCGCCAGAAAGCAATAGCTTATTGCGCTTTAAAATTTGCTCATTATAAAGAGCCACTAATCCGTTTACCTCTCCATTTTCTATACCAATATTTGAGGGTAATAATTCAAGCGCCTTACTATTATTAAGGCTATTGATCATAAGTTTAGTCAATGCTAGCTGTGTACTTGTTGTTTCTAATCTTGATTTAGAGTTAGAATTATTTGCCATTAAAAGCCCTGCGTCCGAAGTAATATAACTAAACTTTTTTTCTTTTTTGAAATTCGCTTTTGATGTTTCAATAGAATCTAAATCACTAAAAATAAATTTAAATTGATTGTCAATAAACTCGATAGTTTTCTTAGAAACAATTTGTCTATCTTGAATACCGTCTTCATTAAATATTTGTATTAAAGCATTTACATTATCATTAATTTTATCTTGATTAAAACCCTTTAAGGTAATACTTAATATATCACTTGGTTTTAAAACATAATCAATAATAATATTTTTTGAAATATAGTTAACAACACTATTTCTTGTTTTTAAATTGATTTGAAATTCTTTACCAATTGAATTTTGAATTAATGATCTGTTTTTAATGATTAATTTAAAAGGGGCTGATGTATTAAAATTTGTTTCGCCAAATTTGTATTCTTTGTTATTCCCTTTAATTGTATATCCTTTTTTTGTTAAAACAATTTGAAAAGAAGTAGATTGATTCGATAATGCATTCTTCTCTTTTGCCCAAACCACAAAAAAAGGGGCCTCTTTCCAGAGTTCAGTAGTTTTAAATCTTCCCAAACTATGTATTTCAGTTGTTAGATTCAAACTGTCAACAACTTTTCCTATAATTCGAGATGAAGTCATGATTATGATTTCATTTCCCTTACTATCTTCATTTGTATTACTAAAAATGGAGACGCCTTGATTAGGTAATTTAAAAGCAGAATTTGAGTTGTCAATGATTTTAATTTTGGCAGAGGTTTGATAGATATTACTTGCAAATCTTAAATAAAAAAAGCAAATAATCATCGAAACTAATACAGACAAAACGATCCATCTCCAATAGGATACATATTTTAATATCTCTTGTTTAATATTGAAATTATTATTTTTACTTTCCAAGGGGTTTCTTTATTTTATTTTGTTAGTAATAGTATTGTGGTAAATGCAATTGAAATTACACCAAATAAATTTGCAACTGTTGCAATAGGACCTGATGATTTTATTTTTGCATAATTGGGGTTTACATAAATTACATCATTGGGTTTGATATAATAATAAGGGGAGTCAAACCACTTTTTTGATGTCATATCAATTGTCATATAAGACCTTTTATTATTTTCTTCTCTTATTATTAATATATCTTGCCTTTTTCCATGAATTGTTAGATCCCCTGCATAACCTAATGCTTGAAGAATACTAATATTTTGCTCATTAAAAGTATAAGTACCTGGTTTATTTACCTCGCCAAGAATTGTAAACTTTGCATTTGTTAATCGAACAGTTACAGTAGGATTTAAAAGTTGATTTCCATCAATCAATTTTTTCACTAAAAGCTTCTCCAATTCAAGAGTAGTTATTTCTTGAACCTTAATTTTTCCTAAAATCGGTAAAGTAATTGTACCATCCATCGCCACTAAATAACCATTTATTGAAGTTGCATTGGTTTGATTAACATTATAAATTAAGGCTAAATCAGGAGAACTAGATGAAACCGTTACGCTTAAAATATCATTTACTTGAATTTTCGGCTCTGAAAAAACAGTTTTATCCTGTTGTTTTATATTTAAGTCATTAAAGTATAATAAATCTTTTTTTGACGCACAAGAGCTAACAATTAATAGAACCAAAATAAGTAGGAAAGATTTTTTTTGAAATAGAATCATTATTATAAATTGTTGTTTGTTGTAAAAAATATTTTAATTATGATTTTAATAAATTTATAATAATTTGTTTATTAATAATCATTTCGCGCAAAAATAAAGATTTATTT
>CANCPC010000110.1 GCA_947379965.1 Flavobacteriaceae bacterium
TGGTTTTTTTGGTGTAGTAGTGTAAACACGCGTACAAACCCCTCTTCTTTGAGGACAAGAATCTAAAGCAACCGATTTACTCTTCTTAGTTATCTGAGTTCTTCCTGTTCTTACTAATTGTTGAATTGTTGGCATAATTAATACTAAAATTTCTTATATATTAAATTTCCCGCTTTTTACGGGGTTGCAAATGTAGAAATTATTTTTCACTAAACAAATCATAATCAATTAATTTTCACAAGAAGTAAATATTTGTTTCTTAATAAAATAGAGAATGATCATCAAACCTATAAATTCAAGATATAAAACCATAAAGTCGTCCGTATTACAACCTTATATTTTAGCATTTTATATTTATATAAGAAACACACTGTTTTTTCGTTACTTTTATTAAAATTTTATTTCGCTTGAAAACTTACCTTTTTTTAGTACTCTTTTTATTGTTAGGCACGAATGGTATTGCCCAGGTTTTTCATTTAGAAATAACAGGGAACAATACTTTCGAAAACAAAATCATCGATTCTTTGAATTATTCTAAAAAACATACAAATGCGAAATCCGTATTGGATGAGATTAATTCTATTTCTGAAAAACTTATAAAAATAGGATTTATCGAAAATCAAATACTCGAAAGCAAAAAAACAAACGACTCCAGCTATATCGCAAAATTTAGCCTTGGCGAAAGAATAAAAAACATACATATATATATAGGTAGAAATTCTGCAATAAAAGAAATAATCCTATTAGACAAAAACAAAGACTCCATAACGATGCCTTATGGCGAAATAGAGTCTTTCTTAAATGAAACTTTACTGAAATTAGAAAAGAAAGGATTTGCATTAGCCAAACTAAAACTAATCAATATCCAGAAACAAAATCATTCGCTTATTGCCGATTTACAATTTGATCCAAACCAACAAAGAAAACTCAATTCGATTGTAGTGAAATTTGCAGCAGACGATAAAAAAAATAATTTTCCGGAAGGCCATTTAACACAAATCAATAGAGAATACAAAAACAGCACCTTCAACAAGAACATTGTTAATCAAATTCATAATGATTTTGAAAAATTTAGATTTGTAAGCCAAGTGAAATATCCCGAAATATTATTTATGAACGAGAGCACAAAAGTCTATGTATATTTAGAGAAAAGAAAGTCAAACAATTTTGATGGATTCATAGGTTTTTCAAATAACAAAATCAACAAATTAGTTTTCAACGGATATTTAGATCTAACATTAGTAAATACGTTAAATGTTGGTGAGCAGTTTTCAATCTATTGGAAAAGCGATGGAAACAATCAGAAGACTTTCAAAGCAAGTATAGAAATCCCCTATTTATTTAAAAGTTCTTTAGGATTGAAAGCACAATTAAATATATTTAAAAAAGACAGCTTATATCAAAACACAAAAACAGCTATCGATTTAGGTTATCTTATTAATTACAACACCCGAATATATCTAGGATATCAATCAACTGAATCTAGCGATATTCAAAATACAAATAGCAACACCTTAAGTAATTATAAAAATTCATTTATAACTACTAATTTTGAATACTCAAAACAAGATAATGTTAATTTATGGTTTCCAAAAAAATCAATTCTTTCCTTAATTATAGGTTCTGGAAAAAGAGCAACAAATGACGTTTTAGGAACTGCAGGAAAAAGTACACAATTATTCATAAATCTTCAAGCAATGAATAATTTTTATTTGAATAAGAAAAACTGTATTAACATAAATTATCAAAATTATTATTTGGAAAGCAACACCTATATAATAAATGAGTTGTATCGTTTTGGAGGAATTAACTCCATTAGAGGATTTGCGGAAAATAGTTTACAAGCAAATTCACTTTCTGCCCTTCTTACAGAATACAGATTTTTGGTTTCACCAAGTCTTTACCTTCACACTATTAGTGATTATGGTTATTTTCAAGATAAAACAACTGGAAACAAAGGAAATTTATTAAGTTTTGGATTTGGAATAGGATTAAAAACAAAAAATGGAATGCTAAAATTAGCCTTCGCAAATGGCAAAACAAAGAACCAAATAAGCAATTTTTACAACACCATTATTCATATTGGTTACGATATTAAATTTTAAACGGGACAAAAAAACACATTATATAACAATACGTCTAATAAATGTTAAAACGTTAAAATTAATATGCATGCATAAAAAAATACAATAAATGTTAGGAAAGTTAACAAATTATTAAGATTTTTGTGAAACTAATTCAAAATATTTAAAAATGAAACTAAAGTTTAATGGATTCTTAGTACTATTTATAGTACTTGTGACGCAAATAGCATTTGCGCAAGAGAGAGTTGTATCGGGAGTTGTGTCCGATAATGCAGGATTACCTTTACCAGGTGTGAGTGTATTAGTAAAAGGCGCTAAAACCGGAACACAAACAGATTTTGACGGAAAATATTCCATCAAAGCAGCACCAAGTGAAATCTTGGTTTTTAGCTATGTAGGTATGAAAGGCCAAGAAGCTAAAGCAAGCTCTTCTAAGATTAATGTAAAATTAGAAGCAAGTGCGCAACAATTAAATGAGGTAGTTGTTACAACTGCGTTAGGCATTTCTAGAACTAAAAAGTCTCTAGGATATGCTACACAAGAGCTTAAAGCTGCAGATATTACAGCTGGTCCTGCAAGTGGGAATTTCTTAAATGAACTTTCTGGTCAAGTTGCCGGTGTTCAAATTAGAAGAAATAACAACTTTGGTGGTTCTACAAACATTGTTTCTAGAGGTATTAAAAACATGACCGGAAACAACCAAATGCTTATTGTTATTGATGGTATGCCAATCAATAACTCAAATGTAAACTCTAGTACAGGTGCTCAAACAACGGGTAGAGGTACAACTTACGATTATGGTAATACTGCAATGGATGTTAACCCAGACGATATCGAAACAATTAACGTATTAAAAGGTGCTGCTGCATCTGCATTATACGGATATCAAGCTGGTAACGGTGTTGTAATGATTACAACAAAAAAAGGAAAAAAACAAAAAGGGATGGGAATCACTATTTCATCTGAATTTGTAACAGGAAGTATTGATAAATCAACATTCCCAAAATATCAAACTAAATATGGATCTGGTTACGGACCTTATTATGAAGATCCAACCGGTTTATTCTTTTATAGAGATATAAACGGAGATGGTATTAACGACTTAGTTGTACCAACATCTGAAGATGCTTCTTACGGCGCTGCTTTCGATGCTAACAAAATGGTATATAACTGGAATGCTTTTACCCCATACTCAGATAATTATGGCAAAAAAACACCTTGGTTAGCAGCGAAAAATGGTCCAATTACCTTTTTCCAAACTCCAACAACTTTTAACAATTCTATCTCTTTAGAAGATGGTAATGACAAAACTAATTTTGTTTTGAATTTTACAAATTCAGACCAAACTGGTATCATGCCAAACAGTTCATCTAAAAAGAATAGCTTAAGTGCTAAAATAAATCATCAATTTACTGATAAATTAACAGCTACTGCATTTGCAAATTACATTTCAAATGGTACTGTTGGTAGAAACTCAACTGGATATAGTGACAATATTATGTCTTCTTTCCGTCAATGGTTTCAAACTAATGTTGACGTTCAAGAATTGAAACAAGTATATGAAAGATCAGGCGGACAAAATATAACTTGGAACTGGACTGATCCGGATAATTTAACTCCAATATATTGGGATAACCCATATTTTACTAGATATAAAAATTACGAATCTGATACAAGAAACCGTTTTACTGGTTATGCTAAATTAGATTATAAATTAGCGGATTGGGTAACTGCAACAGGAAAAGTATCTACAGACACCTTTTCTGAATTACGTGAAGAAAGAAGAGCTGCAGGTTCTGTACCAGCAGAATTCGGAATTAACCGTCTTGACGAATCATCAGGATACCAAAGATATAATAGAAATTATACAGAACAAAACTATGATTTCATCTTGACATTCAAGAAAAATATTTCTGCTGATTTTAGTTTTAATGGTTTATTGGGAGGTACTATTAATAGAATTGGATCAAATTCAATTTTAGCTTCTACTCAAGGAGGACTTATTGTTCCTGGAATTTATAGTTTATCAAACTCTGTTGCTACAGTTCCTTTCCCACAAGAAAATCAAACAACTGATGGAGTGAATAGTTACTATGGTTCTGCTTCATTTGGATACAAAGATTTCTTATTCTTGGACGGAACTGCAAGAAGAGATGCTTTTTCTGTATTACCTGAAGGAAAAAATGCAATCAACACTTTCTCTGGATCAAGTAGTTATGTTTTCACTAAACACATCAATGTACCTTGGTTAACATTTGGTAAAATTAGAGCTGGTTATGCTGAAAATCCTCTTGGAGCACCAGGACAAAAATTAGTAGATGTATTTGATAAATTTGATCCTTATGGAACCAATCAAATTTATTCAGTACCAACTACAAAAAACAATCCAAATCTACGCCCTGTAAAATCTGAAACAGCAGAGGCTGGTTTAGAAATGCAATTTTTAGACAGAAGATTAGGATTTGATGTAACTTATTACAGAACTCTAAATAAAGGACAAGTTTTACCAGTTGCTTACTCTACAGCAACAGGTTATTCTTCTCAATATATAAATGCTGGTACACTTGAAAACAAAGGATTTGAAGTTCAAATGAACATTACTCCTATAAAATTAAAAGATTTTTCTTGGGATATCAACTTGAACTGGTCAAATAATAAAAATAAAATTGTTAGCCTAACTGAAGGTATCGAAAACTTACAATTAGGAAGCTATCAAGGTGGTGTTACCATCAATGCTCAAGTTGGTCAACCATACGGAACTATTAAAGGTACTGATTTTACTTATTTGAATGGTCAAAAAGTAGTAAATAGCCTTGGAAGATATGTGGTTAATACATCTACTAATAATGTAATTGGAAATATTTCTGCTGATTGGATTGGTGGTATCCGTAATAAATTTACCTACAAACAATTATCATTAGGATTCCTTATTGATATGCAAAAAGGAGGTCAAATGTTCTCACTTGATCAATCTTATGGTTTAGCTACTGGTTTATATGACTACACTGCAGGAAATAACGAATTGGGTAACCCAATAAGAAATTCAATCGCAAATGGTGGAGGTATTATTAATCCTGGTGTTACTGCTGCAGGTCTTCCAAACACAGTTAGAACAGCTTCTCCTAATCAATATGGTAACGTATACGGTTACAGAAGAGCGCCTAATGCAGCATTTATTTATGATGCAGGTTTTGTAAAATTAAGAGAATTAAACATCACTTATACTTTACCTTCTGCACTAGTTGCAAAAATGAAACTTACTGAAATGAAATTCAGTGTGGTAGGTTCTAATTTATGGATAATAAGCAAATCACTTCCTTATGCTGATCCAGAAAGTGGAATGAGTTCAGGAAATTTATCTTCAGGTTACTCTGGTGGTTCATTACCAACAACTAAAAATATTGGTTGTAACTTAACATTTAAATTTTAAATTATGAAAAAGATAGTATTAACTCTTGCATTTATTGCTCTGACTGTATCATGTACTGATAATATTACAGGACTAAATGTAGATACAAAAAACCCAACATCAACTAAACCTGAGTATTTATTTACACATGCTCAAAAAGCTTTAGTGGATCAAATGACTAGTACATCAGTCAATCTGAATGTATTTAGATTATTTTCACAATATTGGACAGAAACAACTTACCCTGATGAAAGTCAATATGACATAACAACCAGAGTTGTTCCTGACAATCACTTTACAATACTTTATAGAGATGTTTTAAGAGATTTGCAAGAATCTAAAAAATTGTTAGATGCTCAAGTAGTAGCAGGTCCTGCTGAAACTGCAGTATTGAATAATAAAAAAGCAGTAATAGACATCTTGATGGCATACAGCTATAGTGTACTTGTGGATACTTTTGGCAACGTACCTTATAGTGAAGCATTAGACATTACAGGTCACCCACTACCAAAATATGATGATGCACAAACTATCTACAAAGATCTTATTGCAAGATTGACTGCAGATTCAGGTGCTTTAACAGCTGGTTCTGGAAGCTTTGGTAGTGCAGATCTTATTTATGGTGGAGATGCATCAAAATGGAAAAAATTTGCTAACTCTTTGAAATTACGTCTTGCAATCAATATGGATGATGTAGATCATGCTTATGCAAGTGCTCAAGTTACAGCAGCTATTTCTGGTGGATTGATTACTAGCAATGCTGACAACACTAATTTAAACTACTTGTCATTACAACCTAATGCAAATCCTTTATATGCTGACTTAGTGGTTAGTGGTAGAAATGATTTTGTTATTGCTAATACATTAGTTGACAAAATGAATAGTCTTTCTGATCCTAGAAGAGCTAAATATTTTGATTATAAAACTGGAACTACCACTTATATCGGTGGTGTTTATGGTAGCTCTAACGGATGGGCAAATTTCTCTCATGTAAGCGCAACTATTCAAGATCCTACATTCCCTGGAACTATATTTGATTACACTGAAGTAGAATTTTTGTTAGCAGAAGCTGCAGCAAGAGGAATTGCTATAAGTGGAAGTGCTGAATCACATTACAATGCAGCAATTACGGCCTCTATGGAAAACTGGGGTGTTGACGCTGCAAGTATCGCTGATTACTTAGCACAACCTACTGTTGCTTACTCAACAGCTACAGGAACTTGGCAACAAAAAATTGGTGAGCAAGCATGGTTAGGTCTTTACAACAGAGGATTTGAATCATGGACTTCTTACAGAAGATTAGATTTCCCTAATTTACTTCCACCAGCAACTACTTATAACGCTTTAACTGCTGTTCCAAAAAGATATTCATATCCTTCAAGAGAGCAAACGTTAAATGCTACAAATGTTAATGCCGCAATTGCATCAATAGGTGGAAACACTTTGTTAACAAAAGTATTCTGGGATAAACACTAATTATCACAAGATATATATTCTAAAACCATCCTTTAAACGGGATGGTTTTTTTTATATATTTGCGCCATGGAAAAAGAACATTTAATATTC
>CANCPC010000111.1 GCA_947379965.1 Flavobacteriaceae bacterium
ATAATAATTTTTATTCTAAATAATAATTTTTATCATAAATAATAAATTTTAACTTATTTTTGTTAGAGATAAATGATGATTGAACGTTCTGATTAACAATAAATTTGGTGCGGTGCTGCTGTTATTGGAAGTTTTGCAAATCCTTATAAGTATAAGTACCAAGGACAAGAGCGTCAGGATGAGCTAGGACTGAACTGGGACAGCTTCAAATGGAGAAATTACGATTATGCGATTGGTCGATTTATGAGTATCGACCCACTAGCAGAAGATTATCCGTATAATTCAACTTACGCATTCCAAGAAAATAAAATGGGAATGGGACGCGAATTGGAAGGATTGGAACTAGTTTCTCCTATTCTTTCTGTAGAGGTAGAGTTTGGTAATACTTCATTACTATCAATGGACGAAGTAATTGAAACGGGAGCTGGTGCGGAAGAAGTTGCTGGTGGAGACCAAAAATCAAGTGAAAGAGTTAGATATGGAAATGATTTAGAAAGAACAACGGACAAGCTTCAAGGAATTAGTAAAGCTCAAGAGGCTTTAAATAAAGCAGTTAAAGGTCAAAAACAGAACGCTATTTATGAAACTGCAAAAAGTCAGCAAAATTGGAAAAATGCTACAAAAAGATTTGATATAAATAATTTAGATGATTTATTTAATTTTACTATTAAACCTTTTCCTTTGCCAAAACCAATTCCATCTCCAACGCCTAAACCAGCACCAAAACCAGCACCAAAGCCAAAGCCAACACCACAACCAAAACCAGTTACTAATTATATAACTTCTGAATTATGACAGATAAGGAAAAGTTAACAAAAGCAAAGGAGTTGATAGATAAGGGTTTTTTTGAAAAAGCAATTTCTTTTTTAGATGATATTAATGACAGCTATCATTCTTCAAAAATTATTGAAACAAAATATTTGTTTTTAGCTATTTGTTATTACAATCTTGAATTATATAATAAATCTATATTGTATTGCAAAAAAGTTTTAATAAACAATAACTCAAATGAGCTAGCGTCATTAAAGAAATATTTGTCACACATAAATGTTAAGGATTTTAATAATGCTTTTTTTGAGATTTTCGAATTTTTAAAATACAACCCTGCTGTTTTATATAAAGATACTTTAGGAGAATTATTAGCAGATATTAAATCAGGTCATATCAACGATAAGGACGTTATAAATGCAATAAAAATATTAGCAGAAGAAAATAAGGTAGTGTAATCCCCGCTGCCGCCCGAATCCTTTCGGGTGGTATGTCACTAGCTAACCTTGATAAGTAATAAATTATTAACATATAAACAGCATGCTACAACGTAACATACACACGTAAAAGCTATAAATCCTACAAACAGCCCAAACAGGAAAAGCGGTACTCCCCGTCCTACCTGTTTGGGCTTTTTTAGTATCAAAATCCACGATATTGGTATTTTGTAGTTACCCCCGACATGTACAAATATAGCCCTATTAGTCCCTCATCCCTATGATGGTTTAAACAAATAGCCACCATGATTCTGAGTTCGCTACCCATTGTGTCACTTTGAAACACTAAATTTTCTACCTAAAAAAAATATTTTTCAAAAAAAAGTCCGATCGCGCGGGAATGAAGTAATATCTCGCTAACGGATAGCGCAGAATTGCATTCTGTGCCTACAAAGTTGAGCCTGATTAACCTTTGCTACCTATCAAAAATCCGTGCCCACAAAGTTGAGCGGGCAAAACAAATCAAAAAACAGCTATATAAATTAACGTATAGCTTTTTTTGTATATTTAAAACAAAAAATGTCAACAAAATATAAAGCCACAACAACAGACGAAGCTTATTTTATAACCATAACAACAGTAGGTTGGATAGATATTTTTACAAGACTGAATCAAAAATATGTTATTACCAAAGCATTGAAACATTGTCAAGAAAAGAAAGGTTTAGAAATTTATGGGTATTGCTTAATGTCTAGCCATTTACATTTGTTGTGCAAAGGAACAAATGGTTTTGTATTGTCTGATATTATGCGTGATTTCAAGAAATTTACTTCCAAAGAAATTGTAAAAACTATACAAGACGAACCCGAGAGTCGAAGAGAATGGATGTTGGAATATTTTCAAAAATCTTGCAAACATCTCAAAAAAGAGCAAAAACACAAAGTTTGGCAAGGCGGTTATCATGCCGAAATTGTTCAAAGTAATTGGTTTATCAAACAAAAAATAAATTACATTCATAACAATCCCGTAAAAGATAAAATTGTAACACTACCAGAAGATTATTATTTTAGTTCAGCAAGAAATTATGCTGGATTAGATTTTGAGTTAGAAGTCATTGCATTAAATTTATTTTAGTAATCAAATTGATGCCGCTTTAGAAAATCTATAGATTTCGAGTCTATCTATCTCCCCCCACTGGCGCTCGATTGTCGCCCCCCTTCTTGTACTCGTTTGTCCAAGTTCTCTGGTGCTTGCTTGCAGCGAGAACCTACATAAATTAGAAAACAAAACGTAGCGTTTTCAACGCGGTTAAATAAAGAAACCACTTCATTACGGAGTGGTTTTTGGTTTTTGTTCTTCTCTATAGCTATAAGTAAAACAAGTACAAGATTTGCAAGTAACTGTTGGAAATCAGAAAATAACAGATTGCCTTAATCGATGTTGCAAAGATCTTTTTTTTTGATGTCACTTCAAAAAACCGTAAAAAAAAGCCCAAAAAACCGTAAAACCAATTGAAAACATATACATAATTTGGTGACTTTAATTCCAATTAATGCCAACAGCAATCTACATAGCAGGTCTAGGACAATCAACCAACAAAGAGTTGGTAGAGAAATATGCAGCACGCTATAGTAAAGAATTAGAATACAGCACTTCCGGGATAAACTACTACACCAAAGTCGAAAAAATCTATTACAACGAAATGCACCAATCCTACTGGGACGACTCCAAATCCGGACAATCCTGCACAAGATTAATATTCAACAAAATGAAGGAACTAAACTATTTTTCAATAACAACATAAATAAACACAAAACCATCCTCCTCCTTTTTCACCCTGACGAAGGAAGGGACTCAAAAGATATTTAATAATACACAGGGAAACCGAAAACTGTTTAGAGTAGGAGATATATAAAAAAATGCAAAAAACAACAACAGAATTAAAAGATATTGCTAGGCTAGTTTCACCTAAAATAACATTTAAAATCTAAATTAATAGCCGTGCTACGCTAACCGAGTGACTCCCATTGCGTAGTTTATGATAAACCACTGTGGCAAGCGATCATACGTTAAAGAAGATTGCATAAAAAAATAAATAAAAATTAAAACCATATAAAAATGAAACCATCAGTACAATACAATGACAGGATTGGCCATGCCTCAGCAGACATCATGGGAATTAACTATGATCAAATAGCACAAAAATGTAATCTAGGTGAAAGATATACAATAATTGGAATTTCTCTTTATGGAACCAATGAAATCAGTGTATCGCTTTTTTGTAAAGATAATGAAGAAAGCACTGAAGAAAATGAAGTTTTAGTACATGTATATCCAAGCATTGACCTAAAAGTTGACAACGTTCTTGAGCGCCTAAACGTAACCATAAACATTACAAATAATGCCAAGTATGACAATCCTAACCTAGATACAATTCGTGAAGTTAATATTGAAGTAGAGGAAGAAAATGAAGACGAGTAACTTTTCCCGCTCTCCAAAGTCTCCCGACTTTGGAGCAGCATTAAAACACTAATCAAAAATAACCCAGGACCAAAAAGAATAGCAACATAAACAGGAAAACCTGAAAATAGAGGAACGCCAGGCAATACACCAACATAAAATCATCGAAATCAACAAAAAAAAATAGAATTAATACAATACTATCAATATTAATATGGTGACAAATTTACAAGACATAATCAAGGGAATACAAAAGCAAAACCAGGCAATGCAAAGTACATTCGGACTGACTTCGCTTCAAGCAATAGCTGAGATGATAGAAAAACAAAATAAAGCGCAGTTAAATTTATCAGGTCTAAGTGGGCTAAAAGATATTGCAAAGTCTATATCACAAAAAATGAAACCGTTTAATGCAACATCAATGTTTTTAGGAAATAGTATTGATAAACAATTAGCGGCGATTCAGTATCCGAAAAATCATTCAGCATTATTTGGGTTGACTTCTGCACTTGCAGACCTTTCAAAATCAAATCAACTCGCTTCAGACAGGCTTTCGGGATTTGCGACAAGTCAGTTGCTACTTTCAAGTAACTTGACAGCTATTGCCAAGACATTAAGCCAATCTCATTTAAACAAATTCAATAGTATAGACATTGCTTTACAAGGAATTTCCAAAACTTATTTGAAGAACGTTGCTTTAACTCGTAACTGGGAAGAAATATTTGTTGCGGAAGAAGCGAACGAAACAATTGCTAATATTGCAAACGAATTATTAAATATTTCTCAACAAGTAACTGTTCAAGACCTTGACAATTTAAGACAATCAATCGTTACAGAACTTTTTGTATTGCTTTATAAAACTAAAACAGACAAGGCACGCCAGTTTATTTTTGAATTAATCTCAATTATTAGCTTTCTTTTAATTTTTTATAATCCTTTTGTTATTACGACAGACAAAACCAACTCTGAGGTTATTGAAGCTACTAAAAAGGAAATTCAAAAAATTAATAAAGAATTTTCAACGAAAATTGAAACTGAACTAAATAAACTTAACAAAACGAGAACTGCAAGAACTAATGTTAATTTAAGATACTCGAAAAAGAAAAATTCAAAAGTAATTGGTCTTGTAAAAATTGGACAACAAGTGACTGTAATCGAAATAAGGCATAAACACTTACTAGTCTCCTATCTCGATTTTGAGACTGGAGAACCGAAATCAGGTTTTGTAACAAAAAAATATTTTAACATTGATAAATAGAAATCTGCTGTCAATAGACGTTTGGTAAAAAAACAGGTTGAGAGCTTAAATAACCGTTCTAACTTGTATAACCATTCGTGGTGTAGTCGGTTTCTTCTCCGAAACCCACCACTACCCCAAGTACCAAAATGAAAAATTATAATCAAATAACAAATTTTAAATGAATAAAAAATATTTACTCTTTTTAACACCTCTAATTGTAGGGTATTTATTAGGAATTTATTTTCCTCTATCTCTATTAAAACCAACATTTACTGTAAATGAAGAATTAAATAAAGCTGAATATTACAGAATGTTAATCTCTTTAATGTCTGCATTCATTACTTTTTGCGCAGTTCTTGTTGCTTTGTTTAAAGATGATTTAAGGGAGTTTTGGAAAAAACCAAATATAAAAGTCACGATGTCTACAACACCAACTTCCGAAATATTTAGCGACATGTCACAAACAAATTCATCGACAGACCCATTAATTACTAGTAGTTATATCACAAAAGTGGAAATTGAAAATACAGGTAATTTATCCGCATTAAATACTGAAATCATATTGGAAAAACTTGTTTTCACTGAAAAAGACACTAATATTAAACAAAATATCGAATGCAGTGGTAAACCAATAAGATGGAATGGTTTAGACGCGACTAGTGTTACCTTACCTGTTGGCTCAAAAAAAAATATAACAATATTAAATATTTTTGCGCCTGAAAAAGTATCAAAACCTGATGGACAAACAAGCAAGGAGCCTTCAAAAATTATTATTGGAGAGAATCAATGTAATAAAGATCATAATAAGGGTAAATGGGTAGCAACTTTTATGATTTATGCTCAAAATTATAAGCCCACTTCATTTGTTATTGAAATTGAATGGACTGGTATATGGAAAACAAGATTAACAGAATTTAATTCTCAATTTAAAATTAATTTAAAATAAAATGAAAATATACTTAATTCAATATACATCATCAGATAAATTAATTTTTGAACCACGTATAAAACAGTTAGGCGATTGGGTAAAATATTTTGATGATAATTATTTTGTTACATCAAATTTAAGCGCAAATGAAATATATAAATATTTAACCGATGGCTTTGAAAATAAATCAATAATAATTATACAGGTTAATACCTCTAATTATTACGGAAGAATGAATACAAAAGTCTGGGATATTTTAAAAAAACATAAAAGTTAACCCCGCTCTCCAAAGTCTCCTGACTTTATAGCTTAATTAAAAGCAAAAAATCGATAATCAATTAAAAAATATATAAATAACCTCATGGATTTAAAAGACCAACTCAAACAAATTGGCGATCGATTTGTAAAACTTAAAGAACAAATTCAAACAGAAGAAGCGACAAAAAATGCCTTTGTTATGCCTTTTCTACAAAGCTTAGGATACGATGTTTTTAATCCATTGGAAGTCGTTCCAGAATACATCACAGATATTGGCACCAAAAAAGGGGAGAAAATAGACTACGCCATCTTTAGAGACAACAAACCAACAATCTTAATCGAGTGCAAACACTGGAATAAAAACCTCGACCTGCACGATGGGCAACTGCTGCGTTACTTCCATGTAAGTAAAGCCAAATTCGGCATACTAACAAATGGAATTGTTTTCCGATTCTATTCCGACTTAGTACAACCCAACATTATGGATGAAAAGCCCTTTTTGGAAATCAACCTAACCGATTTAAAAGACAGCCATATTGAGGAAATAAAGAAGTTTCATAAAGCCAATTTCGATGCCGATTCCATTATAAACAATGCTTCAGAACTGAAGTACATGAACGAATTGAAACAACTTTTTCAGGCAGAAGTAAACAACCCCTCGGCAGAATTAGTCAAGCATTTTACCAAACAGGTTTATCCCAACATGATAACCTCTAAAATTTTGGAACAATTCACCAGTTTGACCAAAAGAGCAATGCAACACCACATTTCCGATTTAATTACCGAAAGATTAAAATCGGCACTGACCAAAGAGAACGAAGCCGAAAAACAAATCACAGCAGACGAACTAGAAATCAGTAACGAATCCGACAACAAAATTGTAACTACCGAAGAGGAACTAGAAGGGTTTATGATTGTTAAA
>CANCPC010000112.1 GCA_947379965.1 Flavobacteriaceae bacterium
CTTATTTTCATTTGATTTTTATATAATTCAAACATTTGGTTGTATTATTTTCTAAAATTAATATTTTTTTCCTTCACCCTCAAGAAAATGATTTCGTTGATCTTTCAAAACTTCAACTACAACGAAACACTTCTTATTATTGTTGATAAGTTTAAAAACAACCATCGTCCAAAAAAATATTAAATTAATGTTCAACAAAGTAAAAAGATAAAATGGATTTTAAAATCTATGAAAATCATTTGAAACTGAGGCTAAATAAAATTCCAATTCTAAAATTTCAAGTTTATAAATAAATCATAATATAGATTATGGTTGTTTCCTTTTTCTTAAATTTGGCAAAAAATAAATCCATTGAAGAAGTTATTGTTTTTTATAAGTTGCTGCTTGACGATTATAAGCACTCATACCCTTTTGGCGCAAGCTTCAAAAAAAATTATTGTAGAACATTCAGATTATTTTGATATCAATCAAGTTGAAATACCTGATGCCGTATTACTAACAGGAAATGTGCGTGTGAATCACGAAGGAATAATTATGACCTGTAACAAAGCTTATTTTTTCCAAAAGGAAAACTATATCAAAGCCTTCGGAAATGTACAATTAGTTCAAGGAGACACCTTGTATTTGAATAGTAAATATGCCGAATATAATGGCAATATGAAACAAGCTTTTGCCACTGGAGGCGCGGTGATGCGATCTCCAGAAAATAATTTGGCCACGGATACTATCAATTTTAACAGAAACACTCAAGAAGTCTATTACAACACCCAAGGAACAATTATCAATCGAGACAACACATTAAAAAGTAAGTCGGGGAAGTATTATGTTGCTCAAAAAAAGTTCCAATTCCTATCAGCGGTAACTATTTCGAATCCTAAATATGTAATTAAATCCAATCATTTGGATTATTATAGCAATTCTGGGCAATCCTACCTTTTTGGACCATCAACAATAACGAGTAAAGCCAATTATATTTATACCGAAAAAGGGTTTTATGATACCAAAAGGAATGTGGCACATTTTCTTCGGAAATCCTACATAAAATACAATGACCGACTGATTACGGGAGATAGTTTGTATTATGACCGAAATAAGGAATTTGCTTCGGCAACGCGGAATGTCAAAATTACCGACTCGATAAACCGTGCGATTATCAAAGGTCATTATGCCGAAATATTCAAAAATAAAGACTCAATGTTCGTAACGAAACGAGCCGTCGCTGTGAACTTTGTCGAAAATGATTCGGTTTATATTCACGGGAAAAAGCTTATGGTTACGGGTCCTGAACACAATCGAATTATTCGTGCTTTCAATAATGTTCGATTTTTTAAAACCGACATGAGTGGAAAATGTGATTCAATATATTCGAGCTCCAAAATTGCTTTGACCAAACTTATTGGAAACCCCATTCTTTGGAACGGAGAAAACCAAATTACGGGTGACGTAATGCACCTTATTGGTAACAACACAACTCAAAAACTTGATTCGCTTAAAGTCCTCAATAATACTTTTCTGGTCTCTAAAGATACTCTCGGAAAGGGTTTCAATCAGGTAAAAGGACAAAATCTATTCGGCAAATTTATCGATGGGAAAATACATGATGTTGATATCATAAAAAATACCGAAGTCATTTATTATATGCGAAACGATGCCCACGAACTCATTGGCATCAACAAGAATGTAAGTAGTAAAATCAATATTATTTTCGAGAAAAAAGAAATAGAAACAATCACCTTTTTCAACCAAGTGGATGGCGATATATACCCCGAAAAGGATTTGCCCGAAAATGCTCGAAAACTCCGCGGACTAGTCTGGCGGGGAGATGAACGGATTAAAACAAAAGATGATATTTTTACTGCCGAGGATAACGAACTTAACGATAAACTTGTCAAAGAAGGAAAAGAAGAAAATGCTAAGGAAAATGTCCCTATGAAAATAAGAAAAGAAACCTTGAATTACGATAAGAAGAAGAAAAAGATTTGAGATTGAGGAATAACGATTTTTGATTGCAGATTTAAAAAACCTTAAATCAAAACATTAAACTACAAAACATTGAACAACGATTTCATAAAATACCAAGCACAAACTTCCGCATATCCATTAGGAATGGAGGTTTCGCACGCAATAGGTTCTTATATTTTCGACACTAAAAATAAAAAACACTTGGATTTTGTGGCAGGGGTTTCGGCTTGCTCACTCGGACATCAACCGCCAAGAGTGAATCAGGCGATCAAAGATCAGCTAGACAAATATTCTCATGTAATGGTTTATGGTGAATATTCGCAAAGTCCAGCTGTTGAATATTGCAAATTACTGGCGTCGTTCCTACCGGCACCTTTAGATAAAACGTATTTGGTCAATTCGGGTACCGAAGCCATTGAAGGCGCTTTAAAACTTGCCCGAAGAGTTACGGGTCGCAGCCAATTGATTTCGTGTAACAACGCCTATCACGGGAACACTATGGGTTCGTTGAGCGTGATGGGATTTGAAGAACGCAAACGTATTTTCCGTCCGTTGATTCCAGATGTCGATTTCATCACTTTCAATAACGAAGCCGATTTAGAAAAAATAACCACCAAAACTGCCGGAATTCTTCTAGAAACTATTCAAGGTGGCGCAGGATTTATTCAACCACAGAACGATTTCTTGAAAAAAGTTCGCGAACGCTGTTCCAAAGTTGGTGCCATAATGATTCTCGACGAAATTCAACCGGGTTTTGGGCGAACAGGAAAACTTTTTGGTTTCCAAAACTATGATGTTGTTCCAGATATTGTCGTAATGGGAAAAGGAATGGGAGGTGGGATGCCTGTTGGTGCTTTCACAGCTTCCTCAGAAATGATGGATTTATTGTCTCATAATCCAAAATTGGGACATATCACAACCTTTGGTGGACATCCTGTGATAGCAGCAGCCTGCTTGGCGACTTTGCGTGAAATCACTGAAACGAGTCTTATTGCAGATACTTTGGCCAAAGAAAAACTCTTCAGAACACTTTTGGTACACCCTTTGATAAAAGAAATTAGAGGGAAAGGATTAATGCTTGCAGCAATGACAGAAAGTGCAACGATAACAAACGAAGTAATTCTGCGTTGTCAAGACAAAGGACTAATTTTATTTTGGCTACTTTTTGAAGGATGCGCCATACGAATCACGCCACCTTTGACAATTACCGAAGATGAAATTCGAGAAGGCTGTGCTATAATGCTTGAAGTAATGAATGAAATTTCTATATAAGATTAAAGATCAACGATTGTAGATTTTATATTTTTAGTACATTTCTAAATCAGAAATCTTCAATCGTTAATCAAAAATCATCAATCAAGTTGTTAATTAAATTGTTCACAACAATTCCAAGTTTTCCTCACAACCTAACCAAGGTTTACTAATTTTAATATTGGGCAAACTCAAAAAAATAAGATATGCAATTAAGCGAAGAAGAAGAGGACTATAACCAATCCTTGTCTAAATTTGAGTCGATGTTGAAAACCAACAAAGTGCTCTTTTTTGACTCTGAGGAATTCGAAGAAATCATTCTTCATTACCTTGACATAGGAAAAGCGGCCTTGGCAAAAAAAGCCCTAAAACTAGGTCTAGAACAACACCCAAGATCTACAGGACTAAAACTAGTTCAAGTAGAAATGATGGTTTACGATGATAAACTCGAACTTGCCGAAAAACTCCTCAACGAGCTATATGCCATAGAGCCAACAAACGAAGAAATTTACATTCAAAAAGCTAATATTTATTCTAAAAGAGACAACCACCAAAAAGCGGTTGAATTACTTAATATTGCTTTAAAATACACCGACGACTATGCCGATGTACACAATCTAATTGGGATGGAATATCTATTTATGGACAATCTTGAAATGGCTAAAGAAAGCTTTATCAAATGCCTTGAAGTAAATCTCGAAGATCAATCGGCTTTGTATAATGTAGTGTATTGCTTCGAATTTTTAGACCAAAATCAACAAGCCATAACCTATTTAAAAAAGTACATTGATCAGAATCCGTATAGTGAAATCGCATGGCATCAATTAGGTCGTTTGCATTATGGTGTAAAAGAATACGAAGAGGCAATTCGCGCTTTTGATTATGCCACTTTAATAGATGATGAATTTCTGGGTGCTTTTATGGAAAAAGCAAAAGCTCTTGAACGATTAAAAAAATACAAAGAGGCTATCGAAAGTTATGAAAGAACCATCTATTTAGATGATGCCACTTCTTACGCTTTATTACGAATAGGAAAATGTTATGAAAGAGTTGGAAATAAAGTTCAGGCATTAAAATATTTCAACAAAACCGTTCATGAAGATCCACTATTGGACAAAGGTTGGATAGCGATCACTGATTTCTATGTTCGACAAAAAAACTTTATAAAAGCGTTATTTTTTGTTAATAAAGCATTGGCAATTGACAATCAAAACCGTTTGTATTGGAAAAGATATGCTACAATAAACAAACAATTAAATCAATTTGAAGAAGCCGAATTTGGTTACCGAAAAGCAGTTGAATTTGGCGATTATCAACTAGATACTTGGCTGTATTGGGTTGATATTCTTCAATTTTTGGGGGAATTCGAGAGTTCAATTCAAACTTTATTGCAAGCAGCAGAATATTTCCCTGAAGAAAATGGAATTGAATATCGTTTGGCTGGATTGTATTTCATGATTCAACATACAACCAAAGCAAAATTTCACTTGAGTAATGCTTTACGATTGAATTTTGAAAATCATATCTTATTGGAAGCTTTATTTCCGGTAGTTTGGTCACGAAAAATGGTTCAAAACTACATTGCAAAACATAAAAAATAATAACTAAACAATAGATAAAAATTACAACACAGATTTCACAGATTTACACAGATATATTTGTGCTAATTTGTGAATTGAAAATAAGCGAATACCAAATAAATAATTTCCAATGAGCTAAATTTGTGTTTAAATAAAATAAAAATGCTGGATACACTACGAAAACGCTTTGGTCTATTGGGCCGTAACATTAGTTATTCCTTTTCGAAAGGTTATTTTACCGAAAAATTTGAAAAAGAAAAACTTGAAGGTTGCTCCTACGAGAATTTTGATATTCAAGAAATAACGGCTTTCCCAGAAATTATAAAAAAAAATCCCGATATACAAGGGATGAATGTTACCATTCCGTATAAGGAAGTTGTGATTCCGTTTTTAGATGAATTATCAGAAAAAGCAGCTATAATTGGGGCAGTAAACACCATAAAAGTAACTCATGAAGGAAAACTAATGGGCTACAACACCGATTATTATGGCTTTATGGAATCGCTAAAACCGTTGTTGCAAACGCATCACAAAAGAGCTTTAATATTAGGAACAGGCGGCGCCTCAAAAGGAGTTGCGTTTGCCCTTGATGAATTGGGTATTTCATACACTTTTGTTTCACGAGAAAGTAAAGAAAACAGGATTACTTATGATCAAATTAATGGTACCTCATTCGATGATTACCAAATCATAATCAACTCATCTCCGGTAGGAACAAGCCCAAACACAGATGCTTTTCCACAAATTCCCTATGAATATTTTACTCCGAAACACATCGCTTATGATTTAATTTATAATCCTGCGGAAACACAATTCCTTAAAAAAGCTAAAGCAAAAGGTGCACAAACCAAAAACGGATTAGACATGCTTATTTTTCAGGCGGAAAAAGCATGGGAGATTTGGAATTAGTAACTGCCCTTTTATAAATAGTAAATTTAAACATCACCATGAAATCAAATACAATTGCATTTTTAGCATCCGTTCTTATCATTACTTTGTCAAGTATAATTGGCACTAAAATCTATGCTCAATCCGACTATATCCCACCAACACTTCCATCAATTCCGAATAAAACATTTACTATTAAAGATTATGGTGCCGTTGGTGATAATCAAACTGATAATACCAAAGCTATTCAAGAGACAATAAATTCAGCAGCCAATGTTGGCGGTGGTAAAGTTGTTATTCCTGGTGGAATTTATTTATGTGGACCGTTACAGTTTGCAAACAATATAAACTTATCAATCGAGGAAAATGCTATTCTTAGTATGTTACCAATAGACAAATATCCGGGCGGAACAACCGATGGCACTGCCTTTATCACCGGGTTAAAACTTCATGACATAGCGATAAGTGGTAAAGGAATGATTGACGGGCAAGGAAGTCCGTGGTGGCCATTAGCAAAAACCACAAATGCAAAACGCCCTCGTATGATTGCTTTTAGGGATTGCGAAAGAGTTTTGATTGAACACGTAAAAATGATTAATTCCCCAATGTTTCATATTACAGTAGGTGGAAAGTCTTCAAATGTAACAGTGCGAGACGTTATTATTCGTGCTCCTGCATCTACAGACCCAGTCAATCCAAGTCATAACACAGATGCTTGCGATGTAAGTGGTTCCAAAATATTGATACAACGTTGTGACATAAGTGTGGGTGATGATGATTTTACTTGTGGTGGTAACACATCGGATGTTATGATCACGGATTGCACCTATGGATACGGACACGGAGTATCAATAGGAAGTCCTACAAAAGGGGGTGTTTCGAATATTACGGTACAAAATTGTACGTTTAACAATACCGAATTTGGAATCCGAATTAAATCGGATCG